>NZ_JBSGJD010000005.1:0-29284 GCF_053605405.1 Amycolatopsis sp. NPDC003861 | reverse complement strand
AGGCCGGGGTGGCTGTGGCCGGGGTGGCTGTGGCCGGGGTGGCTGTGGCCGGGGTGGCTGTGGCCGGGGTGGCTGTGGCCGGGGTGGCTGTGGCCGGGGTGGCTGTGGCCGCGGTGCCTGTGGCCGGGCGGCTGCGGCCGGGGCGCCGGAGCCGCGAGGCCTGCGGCGGGATGCCTGCGGCCGGGGCGCCGGAGCCGGGGCGCCGGAGCCGCTAAGCCCCCACCGGCGCGAACCCCGCGGCCCGGCGTCCCACCCGGACCGCCGTCGCGGCGAACCGCCCGTAGACCGCGGCCAGCAACCCCAGATCGACCGCCACTCCGGCCCCGAGCGGCCACGCACGGCCGTCCACCCACGCCCGCACCTCCCGCTCGGCGGTTCTGACCAGCGCAACCGCGTCACCGAGCGGAGCCTCGTCCCCGCCGACCAGCACCTCCCGCAGCGCCCGCGCCGCGGCCACCGCATGCCCACCCAGCCGTCCCACCGCGGGCCGGAGGTCCGACGGCACCGGCCCCCGCGCCTCGGCAACGTCGAGCGCAAGTCCACCCATCCGAGTGAGATCCGCGGCGGTGTGCGCGGCCGCGACCACCGCCTTCACCCCCGCCTCCGGCGGCGCGTGCAGGGCCAGCAGCGCGCACGCCTGGTCCTCGCACGCGGCCCCGAGCGCGGCCACCGCGACGGCCTGTTCCCGCGCACGTCCGCCCAGCGTGTGGTCACTTTCCAGGACCGAGCGCGTGGCCTCCTCGAGCGCGATCGCGACGAGGTCGCCCAGGTCCGCCAGCCGGTGGGCGAGCGTCACGAGCTCCTTCTCAAACGCCGTCGGCATGGCGGCAGGAAACCACCCCGCCCGGGTGTCGGCATCCGGGAATTGTCGGACCCCCGTGCTCTCCTCATCGGCAAGAGCGGTGCACCCCGCACCCGGAGGACAAGGAGAGACCGATGGCAGGCGAAACGATGGTCACCGTGGTCGGCAACCTCACGAGCGACCCCGATCTGCGCTTCACCCCGGGCGGCTCGGCGGTCGCGAACTTCACGGTCGCGAGCACCCCACGCGTGTTCGACCGCGAATCCGGTTCCTGGCGCGACGGTGACGCGCTGTTCCTGCGCTGCAGCCTGTGGCGGGAGCACGCGGAAAACGTCGCCGAGTCGCTCGTGCGCGGTGCCCGCGTGATCGCCCACGGCCGGCTGAGACAGCGGTCGTACGACACGAAGGAGGGCGAGAAGCGCACCGTCGTGGAGCTGGAGGTCGAGGAAATCGGGCCGTCCCTGCGGTACGCCACGGCCAAGGTGACGAAGGCCGTCCGCGCCACGGGCGGCGAAGGGAGCAGTGCCTGGACCCCGGAACCGGTGGGGGCGGGGAAGCCGCCCTTCTGACTCCCATCCGTTCGCGACCGGCCTCCGAACGCTCGTCGACGGGGCTTCGACCCGTGCTGGATCGCCTGCGGTGACGATGAGGGGACGCTCCGGCCGGACCCGATGTCGAAATCCCGCGTGCCGATTCGACGCAGCAGCAGAGGCCGAACCACGAGCGGGAGGGACCGACATGGACGGGAACGAGAACACCGGCTCACCGGCCGCGCACCCGGAGGTCAACCACCGGATGCGGGCGATGCTCCGAGCGGTCGGCGCCGGCCGCGCCCGGGTGTCGTGGAGCAGCGAGCCGGACCTGTTCATCGACGGCCTCTCGTGCGGCGACCAGTTCGCGGCCCACGCACTGGCCCACCAGGGCCTCATCCGCGCGGCCCGCCCCGGCCGCCCGGGCGAGCTGGTGCCGGCGGTCCTGACCCCCGCAGGCCAGGCCCTCATCGCCCCCGACCAGCAATCGGCCGCCTGACCCGGCGACCGGCGGATGTTTGACAACTCAACAGAGATGGCCCAACCCTTGCGGCAGCGAGGCCCGCGCAAACCGGGCGACGGCCCGGCCCGCCGCCAACGGCCCGCACCTACCAGCCCCACTGCGGGACCTGCCCCGGCGGTGGCCTGCGCCTGCCGGCCTTCGCTGCGGAAGCGATGCCCGGCGACGCCCCGCGCCTATCGGCCCTACTGCGTGACCTGTCCCGGCGGTGGCCTGCGCCTACTGGCCCTTGCCGCGGGAACCGGGTCCGGCGGCGGCCCGCGCCTACCGGCCTTGGCCGCGGAAACAGGGCCCAGCAGAACGACCCGCGCCTACCGGCCCTGCTGCGGGAACTGCCCCGGCTGCTGCCCCTGCGGGAGCTGACCCTGCTGCGGAAAGCCCTGCGGCTGGGAAGGGTGCGGCGGAAACCCCTGCGGCGCAACGCCCTGCGAGGGGTGCGGCGGGTAGCCCGACGCGGCCTGCTGCTGGGCCTGGCCCTGCTCTTCCTGGGCCTGCAGCCGGACCGCGTCCTCCTTCGAGATGCGGTTCTCGATCCCGCAGAACGTGCACTGCGCCGTGTACTTGACGCTGATCGGGAACAGCGGGATGAAGAACAGCGTGAACTTCGTGACCGCCTTGCGCACCGCATGCGAAGCCGGATTGCCGCACCGGCCGCACAGGAACGTCGTCATCGCCAGCACATAGATGCGGGTACGCCAGCCCCAGATCAGCATCGTTCTTCTCTCTTTCGGTTCTTCCTTCGCCGCGCAGCCTCGCACACCGTGGCCGCCCGCCGGGGCGGTTTCGCCGATCCCACAGGCACCGGCATCGGGCGAACCGGACATTCGGCCCGTACCCAACGCCGTGGCCGAGGACAACTAGATTGGGATCATGCCGAGCGACTTCGCCCTGAAGACCATGAACGCCGTCCACCGCGGCCTGATCAAACTCACCGGTGGGCGGGTCGGCTGGCAGGTCGCCATGCCGGTCCTGGAACTCACCACCGTCGGCCGCAAGAGCGGGCAGCCGCGGTCGGTGCTGCTGACCTCGCCCCACCAGGACGGCGACACGTGGGTCGTCGTGGCGTCGCGGGGCGGCGACGACACGCACCCCGCGTGGTTCCTCAACCTGCGTGACCACCCCGAAGTCGAGGTCTCGCTGAAGGGCGGCCCCAAGCGGCCGATGCGGGCCCGGGTCGCCGACGCCGGAGAGCGGGCGCGGCTGTGGCCCAAGATCACCGCCGACTTCAAGAACTACGCGCAGTACCAGACGAAGACCGAGCGCGAGATCCCGCTCGTCTTCCTCGAACCGCGGTAGGTCACGACCGCGCCGTCAGGTAGGCCGGGTCGGCGGCGGGGATCGGCTTGTCCGGCACCCCGGCCAGCAGCCGGCTCATGGCGTGGAAGTACGGCGGCGCGGCGACCGTGCCGCCGAACGCGCCGTGGCCGCAGTTGCCGAGGTGCACCGGGGTGCCCGGGCAGATCTCCCGCGGGTGCGGCCCGTCGGCGAACACCATCGACGACACCGCGTAGTCGTCGACACCCCCGACGAAGGCGACCGATTCGCTCAGCTGCGTCGTGCCCGTCTTGCCGATGTCGGGCCGGGTCCAGCCGGCCGCGTGGGCCGCTTCGGCGGACGTGCCGCTCGTGGTGTCCTTGCTCAGCCCCGCTTCCAGGGTGTCCGCCACGCCCTGGGGGACGACTCGTTCGCACGCCTGCTGCGTGACCGGCACGGCGTTGCCGTTCCGGTCGGTCACCGACAGGATCGGGTTCGGCGGGCACCAGACGCCGCCGCTCATCAGCGTCGCCGACACGTTCGCCATCTCCAGCGGGCTGACCGGGCTGTTGCCGAGGGTGAACGACAGCAGGTTCTGGAAGTACTGCGACTGCGGCTCGCTGAACTGCGGGTTGCCCGACTTCGGGTCCGGCGTGCGGCCGGCGTCGTTGGTCGCGAGGGTGTTCCGCAGGCCGAGCTTGTAGGCCATGTCCAGCACGGCGGGCATCCCGACCCGGCTCTCCAGCCCGACGAACGCGACGTTCGGCGACGTCGCCAGCCCGTCGGCCAGGCTGATCGGGTCCGCGTAGTGACCGTCGTTGTGGACGGTGTAGCACGAGGCGTGCGCGTCCGGCACCGGGAAGCACTGGCTGTCCGGGTTGGGCAGCGGGGTGTCGAGGCCCGCCTTGCCGGAGACGAGCGCCGCCGCCGAGGTGAAGATCTTGAACGACGAGCCCGCGCCGAACTCGTTGCTCGCGTCGGCGACGATGTCGGTCGACGTCTCGCCCTGCGCCGGATCGGTGCCGTAGTTGCGGTTGGCGACCATGGCGAGCACCTGGTGCCCGTCCTGGCCGGGCTGGACGACGGCGAAGGTGTTGGCCACGCCGTCCTGGGTGGTCGGCACGTTCGCGTCGACGGCGTCCTTGGTCACCTGCGAGACGCGCGGGTCGAGGGTGGTCTTGATCGTGTACCCGCCGGTGGCCAGCCGGTCGGCGGTGAACCCGGCGTGCACCAGGTAGCTCTCCGCGTAGGCGCAGAAGAAGCCTGCGTCCGGGGCCGCGCCCAGGCAGGTGCCGGACGGGGTGACCGGGCCGTTCGGCAGCAGCCCGAGCGGGGCCGCCTTCGCCGTCGTCGCGTACGAGGCCGGAATGGAGCCGTTGGTGACCATGTCGTCGATCACCAGGTTGCGGCGCTGCAGCGCCTTGTCCGGGTGCGTGTACGGGTTGTAGATGCTGGGGTTGTTCACCATTCCGGCGAGCAGCGCCGCCTGCGGAACGGTCAGTTTGTCCGGGGTCGTCCCGAAATACGCCTTGGCCGCCGCGCCGACCCCGTACACGGTTCCGCTGAATTCGACCACATTGAGGTAATTCGCCAGAATGTCGTCCTTGCTCATGGTCGCGTTGAGCTGCACGGCCATTTTCGCCTCACGCAGCTTGCGGGCGAGCGAGTCCTCGCGGTCGGCCTGCTGGGCGGCCGGGTCGTTCCGGTCGACGACGTTGATCAGGTAGTTCTTGACCTCCTGCTGCGTGATCGTCGAGGCACCCTGCAGCGCCCCGCCGGTGCTGTCGTTGACCGCCGCGCGGAGCATCCCCTGCATGTCGACGCCGCCTTCGGTGTAGAACCGGCGGTCCTCGACCGCGATGATCGCGGCCTTCATCGTGGTCGCGATCCCGGCCGCGGTGACGGGCAGGCGGTACTGGGCGTACAGCGTCGCGATCGGGGTGCCGTCGCGGTCGGTGACCGTGGTCACCAGCGGCGGATCGGCGGCGGCGAGCTGGGCGGAAATGGCGTCCACCGAATCGCTGACCTGATTCGACAACAGGCCCGCGCCGATGGCGGCGGGCGCCACCGTTCCGGCCACCAGAATTCCGGCGAGCAGACACAAACCGACAAAAGGGACCACACTCCCGCGACGTTTCACGAATTCGAGATTAGGCATCGGGCGATAAAGGTTCCGTTCGGTGAGACATGTGCCTCACCGGGCCAACCTGCCCAGCAGGGCCGACGCGACCGAAACGGCCACCGCCGTCGCCACCGCCAGCACGGCGAAATCGGTCCCCAGGTGGGCGGGCGTCCCGATGAGCAGCCCGCGCAGCGCGTCGACCTGGTAGCTCAGCGGGTTGACGTGGCTGAGCACCTGCAGCCACGACGGCATCAGGTCCACCGGGTACAGCGCGTTCGAGCCGAAGAACAGCGGCATGGTGATCGCCTGCCCGATGCCCATCAGCCGTTCCCGCGACAGCACGATCCCGGCGATCACGATGGACAGGCAGCAGAAGAACGCCGAACCGAGCACGAGGACGACGGCCATCGCGAGGAGCTTCAGCGGGTTCGCGGTCAGCCCGACACCGAGCACCGCGGCCAGGATCAGCACCATCAGCGCCTGCACGAGCGCACGGACCCCGGCCGCGAAGGCCTTCCCCGCGACGAGCGCCGCACGCGGGGTCGGGGTCACCAGGAGCTTGGCGAGCACGCCCGCGTCCCGCTCCCAGATGATCTGGATGCCGTAGAAGATCGCGATGAACAGCGCCGACTGGGCCAGGATGCCCGGCGCCAGGAAGTCGAGGTACGGCGTCGAGCCGGTCGGGATCGCGCGCAGCCGGGTGAACGTCTCGCCGAAGATCAGCAGCCACAGCGCGGGCTGGATCGCCCGGGTGAGCAGCTCGGTCTGATCGCGGCGCAGCTTCTGCAGCTCCACCAGGCACATCGCGCCGACGCGGGCGCCGAGCACGCGCAGCCGGCGCAGCGGGCCCTCGTCAGCCGAGACGGCGGGCGGTACGGCGAGTGGCACGGACACCGCGGATCCCTCCTTCTTCGTGGTCGATCCGGTCCCCGGTCACCGCGCGGAACACGTCGTCCAAAGTGGACTCCGGGCCGAGGCCGGCCTCCAGTTCGGCGGGGGTGCCCAGCGCGCGGATGCGGCCGGCGTGCATCAGGGCGACGCGGTCGCAGTACTGCTCGGCCTCGTCCATGTAGTGCGTGGTGACGAGCACGGTCATGCCGGTCGCCTCGCGGATCGAGGCGATCCGGTCCCACACCGACGAGCGGGCGACCGGGTCGAGCCCGATCGTCGGCTCGTCGAGGATGAGCAGCCTCGGCGAGCTGACCAGGGCCTGGGCGAGCTCGAGCCGGCGGATCATGCCCCCGGAGTACGTCTTGGCCGTGCGGTCGGCGTCGGCGGCCAGCCCGACCAGCTCCAAGGCCAGCCGCACCTGGTCGGCCCGCTCCCGGCGCGGCACGTCGAAGAGCCGCGCGAACAGGGCGACGTTCTCGCGGCCGGTCAGCGCGCTGTCGGCGGACAGCTGCTGCGGGACGTACCCGATCAGCCGGCGCACGGCCATCCGGCGGCGCGCCACGTCGACGCCGAAGACGGTGATGCGGTCCGGGCCGGCCGGCAGCAGCGTGGTGATCATCCGGAGGGTGGTCGTCTTGCCGGCGCCGTTCGGGCCGAGCAGGCCGAACACCTCGCCCGGGTGGATTTCGAGGTCGACACCGTCCACCGCGCGGGTCGTGCCGAACGAGTGGCTCAGGCCGGTGCAGCGCACCGCCGCGGGTTCGGTCATGGCTGCTCCTTCAGGATGCCCGTGAGTTTTTCCAGTGCCGGCAGCGCCTGCCCGATCGCGGTGATGTCCTCTTCGGACAGTTTCGCGAGGGCATCGGCGACGAGCCCGGTGCGGGCTCGGCGCCAGGCGGCCATCCGCTCGGCGGCCGCGGCGGTGATCTCCAGCCGCGCCGCGCGCCGGTCGGCGGGGTCGGCCTCGCGGCGCAGCAGGCCCGCATCGGCGAGCTGGTTCACCAGCGTGCTGACCGAGTTGTTGGCCAGGTGCAGCTCGCGAGCGGCCGCGGCGACGCCGATGCCGGGGCGGTCGGCCACCACGCGCAGAAGCTCGGCCTGGGCGCCGGGCAGTGGGCTACCCGGCACGTCGGCCCGCACCCGCCGGCGCACCACCCGCCGGATGCCCTGGACGGCCCCCAGCAGCCGGTCGGCGAGTTCGGTCATGCTTTCGAAGGTAGCTCTGCCTCAGATCTATTAGCAACGCTAAATGTCCGGTTGGTGAGGAAAGGAGGAAAGTGCCTCCGACGCGTTGTCGGCCGATGGCGAGCCGGCCTCGGTCAGGCCGTGATCACGATTGCTCGCGGCTGAAAGGGATACCGCTGATCGGTGGAACCTGACCGGGCGTGACCGTTCGGCGGCGAAGTGCTGCCGTTCGCCGCGTGCCCGGCCGGTTCGGGGCCGGAACCCGCGGCGCGGGCGCATGCTGTCCTTTCCGGCCCCGCGTCCCCGCGCCTGACGTCCACAGTGGACACTGCCAGTGCGCCCGGTCCGGCGGCCTCCGAGATGAGGATAGGAACGTTCGTCGTGACCCTGCTGGACAGCAAGCTCGTCCGGTGCTGGACCTCCCGCCCGCACCTGCAGTCCCTCTACACCCTCGCCGCGGCCGCCCCGCGGGTGCGCGCCGCCCTCGGCCTCGCACCCACCGGCGGCGGCACGGTCGACTTCAAGGTGGCGGGGGACGCGCTGGCCCGCACCGAGGCGGAGCTGATCGCCGCGACGTCGGCGCGGCTGCCGGTGCACCCGCTGGTGACGCAGGACCTCCAGGGCCGGTCCACGGTCCGGTGCTGGCGGCGCAACCGTGACCTGCGCGTGCTGACCGGCGACCTGGTGGACGTCGCGGACCGGCTGGCCAGGGCGGGGTACGGCGGGTCCCTGCGGTTCGCGACCGTCGAGTTCGGCGAGCCGGCCGGGCGCCGCGAGGGGAAGCTGGCCCTGGTCTACCTGTTCGACCGCGGCACGTTCCACACCGCGGCACCCGGGGCCCGCCGGCTGGACCGGGCCCTGGAACTGCGCGCCCGGGCGGCCTTGCACGGCGCGCTGCCGCTCGAACCGGTCGCGCAGCGGCGGTTCGTGCTCTGAGCCGCCCCGAAGAACCGCGCCCCTGAAAATCCGCCGATTGGCGCAGCCGCGGTGTTCTGCGAGGATGCTGCTCTCGTCCGATCGAAGGAGATGGCCGTGGCTTCTCGTCTGAACCCGTACCTGCGCTTCCGCGACGACGCGCGGCAGGCCATGGAGTTCTACAAGGGTGTCTTCGGCGGCACGCTCACCCTGAACACGTTCGGGGAATTCGGTTCACCCGAAGGAGCGGACGCGGACAAGGTCATGCACGCCCAGCTGGAGGCCGAGAACGGCTTCACGCTGATGGCGGCGGACACCCCGGCCGGGATGGAGCACAACCCGGGCACCAGCATCTCGGTCAGCCTCAGCGGGGACGACGCCGGCGACCTGCGCGGCTACTGGGACAGGCTGAGCGAGGGCGGTACCGTCACGGTTCCGTTCGAAAAGCAGATGTGGGGCGACGAATTCGGCGCCTGCGTCGACAAGTTCGGCATCCCCTGGATGGTCAACGTCGTGCACGGCTAGCCACGAGCCGTTGCAGCCGGTGCCCCCGTCGGTGACGATGGGGGAGCCGGCGTGGCGTGGCGCCGGGCCGAAGGAGGCCCGATGGCGGGTTTTCCCTGGACGTGTGCGCAGTGCGGCGCGGTCAACGACCCCGCGGCGCTGCGCTGCGCCCGGTGCGCGGGCCTGGCGCCGGGCCGGGCTCGCGCCCGGGCGCTGTGGGTGCTGCTGACCCTGATGGTGGTCGCCGGCGTCGCGGTGGGCGGGGTCCTGCTGTACACCGGGCGCTCGCGGCCTCCGCCGTCCGCGACGGGGCCGTTCCCGGAGTACACGACACCCGCGCTGCCGACCACCAAGACCGTGGTCACGACCGCGAACGGCGTGACCCCGCCCGTCACGCCGTCCACGAGCACGGCGACGGACAAACCGTGCCCGCAGGACGCCGCGCGCTACCTGCCCGGCGGCACGGGGACCGCGCTGCTCGTGGCGCAGACCGCGAAGTCCTTGGTGACGATCTGCCGGACCCCCGACGGCCGGATCTTCTACGACGGCCAGGCCCGCGGGCAGCCCGCCTCCGACGACACCCACATCATGCTGCCGGCCCAGGCCGAGGGCGACGGCTTCGTGGCGGTCAACGGCGACTACCGCTACCGGGTCGGCGGCGGCAGGCTGGTGGTGTCGGCGGGGTCCGGCGTGCTCTCGGACGAGGAGCTGACCACCGTCGGCTGAGCGCCGATCGTGCGCCCCTACCCAGGATGTGGGAGTGGCGGCCGTCACCGGGCCCCGATCAGCATGCTGGGGCCATGGCTTCTCCGCTGGACAACCCGACCTGGGCGTCGTTGGCCGGACCGCACGCCCACTTCGCGGAACGGCAGGGGCGCGTGCTGCGCTACCCCGAGGACATCGCGCCCTTCCTGGCCCTGCCCGACGACCCGGGCGAGCAGGACTGGCTGGACGTCGCCGAGCTGGCCGGGCCGGGTGCGGTCGTCGTGCTGGCCGCTACCGTCGCCCGGCCGCCGTCCGGCTGGGAGGTGCTCGACGAGGTCCGCGGCGTGCAGCTGGTCGACGAGGGGGTCGCGGCCGCGCCCGAGCCCGAAGCCGTCCGGCTCGGCCCCGCGGACGTGCCGGAGATGCTGGACCTCGTCGAGCGGACGCGGCCGGGGCCGTTCCGGAAACGGACCGTCGAGCTCGGCACCTACCTCGGCATCCGGCGCGGCGGCGCCCTCGTCGCGATGGCCGGCGAGCGCCTGCACCCGCCGGGCTACTCGGAGATCAGCGCGGTCTGCACGGACCCGGCCCACCGCGGGCAAGGCCTCGCGACGCGCCTGGTGCTCGCGGTGGCCGCGGGCATCCGCGAGCGCGGCGAAATCCCGATGATGCACGCGGCCGCGAGCAACACCTCGGCGATCCGCCTCTACCTCTCGCTGGGGTTCGCGCTGCGGCGCCGGCCGGACTTCGTGGCGGTGCGCGTGCCGCTCGCGGTCGCGGTCTAGGCACCGGTCGACGACCCGGGCCGGACGATCATCAGCACCGTCACCACCGCCCACAGCAGGTTGAACACGCCGGTCAGCACGGCCAGCCGGCCGAGGGTGTCCGATGTGGACTCCGCGGCCAGCAGCCGCTTCTGGCGCGGCAGGATCAGCAGCGCGAGCACCGCGGCCGCGACCGCCGTCAGGCCGATCGACACGAGCAGCCACGGGTCGCCCATGACGTGCATCGTGCCCGCGACGCCGAAGCCGAACACCGGCACCGCGATGGCCGCGTAGGCGTACACGCGGCAGATCCGGTGCAGCAGGGTCGCCGCCTTGACGTCGTCGCGGCGGACCGCGGCGGGGAACATGCTGGCCGCGACCGCGACCGGGCCCACGGCGAGGATCGCCGCCAGGACGTGGACCGAAAGCAGGATTTTCGACACGCGCCCGAAGTTAGCGATCTTCGCGGCTCCGGAGGAGTGGCGGGATCGCCAGGAATCGCCGGGATCCGGCCATCTCGCGGCGCGATGTCGATCCGGGGCCGCCCGGATCGACGCTCCGGTGACGGGAAGGGGAGCACGATGACCGCCATGACCAGAACCTCGAACCGAGTCCGGAGCCTGCCGGTCCTGCTCGCCACCGAGGACGACGCCGAGGACATGGGTCTGCTGGCGCCCGACGACCGGCTGACCTGCCACGTGCACGGCCGGTGGATCCACCAGTGCGTCGCCTCGCCGGCGCACGTCAGCCCGGTCACCCGGCACCGCTGGTGCCGCGGCTGCCGGACCGAGCTGGCCGTCGCGGTGGACGAGCTGGCCCTGGCCGTGACGATGTCCTGCCCGCGCTGCGGTGACGGCGGCAGCGCCGCCACCACCCGGCTGACCGCGGCCTGCCGCGCGAGCCTCGCCGCCGAGCGCGCCGCCCGCCACGCTGCTTGAGAGCGTGGCTCAGCCCGGCACCCACATGGTGACGCGGGTGCCGCGGCCCGGCTGTGAGTCCACCGTGCCGTGCCCGCCGACCTCGGCCAGCCGGGCCATGATGGACTGGCTGATACCGAAGCCCGGGGGCCGGTCGCGGACGTCGAAGCCCTGGCCCTGATCGCGGGCCACCACCGCGATCCCGCCGTCGCGTTCCTCCACGCGCAACACGACCTGCTTCGTCCCCGAGTGCTTCACCGTGTTGCGCAACGCTTCCCGGACGGCTTCGCACAACGCGGTGCGCCGGTCCTGCGAGACCTTGTGGTCATCGGCGAAGTCCGCGGCGACGAGCTGCGTGCGCAGGCCGTCGCGCGCCAGATCGGTGGCGACGTCGGCGAGCTGGACGGCGAAGCTCCGCGTCGGCCCGGTCGGCACGGGCTCGGTGATCCGGCGGCGCAGCTCGGCCGCCTCCGCCTTGGCGACCGACCGCAGCTCCGAAAGCCGCGTGACGGCCTGGGCGTCGTCGCCCGGGGCCGAAATGGCGAGGGCTTCGAGGGTCTGCAGCACGCTGTCGTGCATGATGCGCCGCGTCCGGCGGCGCTCGGCCTCGCGCCCGCGCCGCAGTCCGATGTCCACCGCGAACCGCGTGCCGACGCCGAGCAGGATGAGGATCGCCACGGCGAGCACGATCGCCACCGCCAGCGCCACCATGCAGCCGATCGAGCGGTTCAGGGCGAGCTGGTTGCTCAGCGGCAGCCCGCCCGCCAGGGTCAGCAGCGCCCGGAACGGAACGGCCGCGGCGAACAGCCACAGCGCGGCGGGCAGCCCGGACGTGCCGGCCCACATGGCGACCGAGCCGACCAGCCAGGTCCACGAGACGTCGACGGCGAACGGCTGGATCTCGGCCGGCGCCGTCATCGCGACGACGAGGTTGAGGAGCACACCGAGGGAAAGGTCCAGACCGAGGGCGCGCCCGGTGAGCCGGGCCCGCAGGCCACCCGAGCGCAGCACCCAGATGACGGCCGCGGTGTTGGCGGCGACGGCGAAGGCGGTGGCCCCGAGCACCGGCCCGAGCCCCAGCACGCCGTTCGAGGCGGTGAACCCGATGAACACCTTGACGAAGGCGGCGGCCCGGTAGGCCAGCGGAACGGCCACCCAGTAGCGCGAGGCACGGGCGAGCGTCGCGTCCCCGACGGCGGTCAGGTCGCCGCTGTCGCCCACGGGGTCGGCGGGTTCCGCGGGTGTGCCGCTGCGCAGAAGCGTGCGGACGAAGGCGCGCGGCGGTGCGGCGGAGCCCGCCTCGGGCATCGGTGGTCCCCATTCATCCGGCCGTCCGGGCGGCCTGAGCCTGGCAGCGGGGCAGGGGAGCCGTCAACCGTTCCGGCCCGGAGCCAGCCCGCTGGAGCAAAGCCCTCGACCGCTTCGTGATCTACCGGTCGCCCACGGAGAGGAGTGGTGGGCGCACCGCAGCCGTGCCGCGGTCAGTACGCGTGGAACATCGTGTCCTCGCCCGTGTACTCCGCCCAGCCCGGCGAGCCCGTCGTCGCGAAGCGGAGCCACGCGCCGTTCAGCTCGGCCGCCAGCTCGACCGGTGGGTTCTCGCCCAGCAGGCCGCGCGGTCCCGAAAGCGCGTCCAACGCCCCGAACACGAACGGCAGCTCCAGCCCGTGGCACGCCCCCAGCCGGCCTTCGAGCAGGGGCGAGCCCCACTCGAACTCGTACCGGAAGGTGCGGCCGGTGTGGTTCTCGGCCAGGTCGCGAACGCCGTCGCGGAAAACCAGGTCCGTCAGGGCCTCGACCAGGACCTCGCCCGCCGTGCGGTCCGAACCGAGGCCGTAGGCGTACAGCACGCCTGCCGGGTCCGGGTGCGAGACCGCCAGGGAGGCCACCGCCTGGTCGTCGGTGACCGCTTCCAGCGCGCCCGTCGGGACCAGGTAGAGCCGCATCTCTTCGCTGCAGCTGCCCGCGATCAGGTCGACGTCGCGGCCCGCGCCCGCCTTGATCGCCTTGGCCGGGTGGTGCGGCAGGACGTCGTCGCCGGTCACCGGGAGGAAGGGGCTCAAGCCGTAGCCGCGGTCGTAGCCCAGCGCGTCGCGGAGGTCGGGGGCACCGCCCGGGCGGAGGACCGCGTCCTGGGCGTCGAGCAGCTGCTCGGTCGACACCTTGCGGAACGCTTCCGCCGTCGGTTCCGCCTTCAGCTCGTCGGCGACGACCTTGGCCAGCCGCCGGGCCTGGACGCCGTCGCGGACCATGTCCGGGTGTCCGCTTTGGACGATCGCGCGCCGGAACAGGCCGGTCGAGAGGGGCGAGCCGAGCAGGCAGGCGACGCTGACCGCGCCCGAGGCCGCGCCGAAGAGGGTGACGTTGGCCGGGTCGCCGCCGAAGGCCGCGATGTTCTCCTGCACCCAGTGCAGGGCGGCGAGCTGGTCGCGGAGGCCGAGGTTGGTCGCGCCGCCGTCCAGGGGGAGGAAGCCGTCGATGCCGAGCCGGTACTGGACCGTCACCAGCACCGCGCCGGCGCGGGCGAACGCCGTGCCGTCGTGGACCGCGGCGGAGGCGGCACCGCCGAGGAACGCCCCGCCGTGCACGAACACCAGCACCGGCAGGGAAGCGGCGCCCGGCTGCGGGGTCCAGACGTCGACCGTCAGGTACTCCGGTCCCGGCCGCCAGCCGGTGCCGGTGAGCGGGGTCAGGTCGAGGCCGGGCACGTCGTGACGCCGCTGCGGCGCCGTCGGCCCCGGTCTCCGCGTCTCGCGGACGCCCTCCCACGGTGGGGCGGGGACGGGCTCGGCGAAGCGCAGCTCGCCTTCGGGCGCGGCGGCGTAGGGAATGCCGCGGAAGAGCACCACGCCGGCGGGGGTGACCTGACCGCGGACCGCGCCGGACGTGGTGGGGACGACGGGGTCGGTCATGCGGGGGTCCCTTCGTGGACTGTCGGGGGAAGCGCCCGTCAGCCTAGGACCGCGGACGGGCCGCCGTCATGGGCGTTCCGTCTCCGGGGTTGTCGCGGATGGATAACGGCGCCGGGCCCGGATCGGCCGGGTGCGCGGCGACGCCGTGAATTCCCGGTGCGGGCAGGGCGTCCGGGAACGCCCTGCCCGCACGGTCAGCCTTCGAGGAGGTCCTCGATGGTGATCGGGATGTGCCGGACGCGGATGCCGGTGGCGTTGTACACGGCGTTGGCGACCGCCGCCGCCATGCCGACGGTGCCGATTTCGCCGAGGCCGCGCGCGCCCACCGCGTTGTGGAGGGTGTCGGGGTACTCGACGAAGTGGACGCCGACCTCCGGGATGTCGGCGTTGACCGGCAGCAGGTAGCTCGCGAAGTCGCCATTGGCGAGCCGGCCGTTCGCCTCGATCTCCAGGCCCTCGTGCAGCGCGGCCGAGACACCCCAGATCATGCCGCCCATGATCTGGCTGCGGGCCGCCTTGTCGTTGATGATCCGGCCGGCGTCGAACACCCCGAGCATCCGGGACACCCGCGCCTCGCGCGTCCACTTGTGCACCCGGACCTCGCAGAACTGGGCGCCCCACGAGGCGAACGAGTGCTTGGTCAGCTCCTCGCCCGGCGCCGACGTCCCGGTCACCTCGAGCGTTTCGCGACCGACCGCACGCAGCAGGTCGCCGAAGGTCATCGAGTCGCCGTCGGCGAAGACGCGGCCGTCGGCGTAGGTGACCTGGCGGCCGGCGAACGGCGCACCGGGATCGGACGCGAGCGCGGTGAGCTCGTCGATCGCCTTGGTGGCGGCGAGCATGATCGCCGTGCCCGCGCTCGCCGTCGCCGTCGAGCCGCCCGACATGCCGCCCGGCGGGAGGGCCGAGTCGCCGAGGCGCGGGGTGATCCGGTCCGCCGGGATGTCCAGCGATTCGGCGCCCACTAGGGAGAGCACGGTAAGCAGGCCGGTGCCGGGGTCCGCACCGCTCGTCGCGACGACGGCGGTGTCGTCCGCCCGCAGCGTGATGCCGACGGTGGCCGGGAAGCGCAGGGCCGGGAACACCGCGGTGGCGACGCCCATGCCGACGAGCCAGTCGCCGTCGGTGCGGGAGCCCGCCGGGCGGTGTGCCCAGCCGAAGCGGTCCGCGCCGACGCGGAAGCACTCGTCGAGGTGCTTGCTCGACCACTGCAGGTCGTGGCCGGGTGGGGCGGTGGAGTTGTTGCGGACGCGCAGCTCGATCGGGTCCATGCCGAGCTTCACGGCGAGCTCGTCGATCGCGCTCTCCAGCGCGAACGAGCCGGGCGCCTCGCCGGGGGCCCGCATGAACGTCGTCGGCGGGACGTTCAGCGGCACGATCTTCTGGCTGATCGAGAGGTTCCGCGTCGCGTACCACTCGCGCGAGGTGCCGTGCGACGTCGGTTCGACGAACGACCGCGCGGTGTCGGTGTGGCACCACGAGTCGTGCCGCAGGGCGACCAGCGTGCCGTCCGGTTCGGCGCCGATCGTGAGCTTCTGGACCGTCGCGGCCCGGCCGGCGGTGGCGGTGAAGACCTGTTCGCGGGTGAGCGCGGCCTTCACCGGCCGGCCGAGGGCGCGGGCCGCCGCCGCGGCCAGGAAGGCCGGCGTGGAGGTGCGTCCCTTGCCACCGAACGCGCCGCCGACGAACGGGTTGACCGCGTGGACGGCCTCCGGCGCCAGGCCGAGCGCGATGGCCAGCTCGGCCGCCTGCATGTGGGACGCCTGGTTCCCGCTGTAGACGGTCAGCTCACCGTCGTCCCACACCGCGACCGCGGAGTGCGGTTCCATCGCGGCGTGGTTCTGCGTCGCGGTCGAGTAGGTCGCCTCGACGACCACCGGGCTCGCGGCCAGGGCGGCTTCGAAGGACTCGACGCCGTCTTCGAGCACCTCGATCTCCGGGGGAGCGCCGTCCATGGCCGGCGGCGCGGGTTCGGCCGTGTCGAGGTGCTCGGCGAGCGAGGTCCGGGCGGGCCGCTCGCGGTAGGTGACCGCGACGAGTGCCGCGGCATCCCTGGCCTGCTCGAACGTCTCCGCGACCACGAAGCCGACGGGCTGGCCGTAGTAGGTGACTTGCTTGTCCTGCAGCGGAACCCAGGTGTCACCGAAGATCGGCAGGCTCGGCGTGTTCAGCGCCAGCGGATCGAACGGCGTGTACACCTCGAGCACGCCGGGCGCGCTCTTCGCCGCGGTGACGTCCATGGCCTCGATCTCGCCGTGGGCGATCGTGCTGAGCAGGACGTAGCCGTAGACCATGCCGGGGAAGGTGTGGTCGGCGCCGTACTTGGCGCCGCCGGTGACCTTCAGCGGCGCGTCCAGCCGGGTGATCATCGGGAGCTCCCGTCGGTCAGTTCGAGCAGGGCCCGGACGATGGTCCGCTGCAGCAGCGGCACCTTGAACCCGTTTTCGGACAACGGCCGCGCGCCGTCGGCGGCCACCGCCGCGGCCGCTTCGAAGGCGGCTTCGGTCGCCGGGCCGCCCCGCAGGGCCGCTTCGACGGACGGCAGCCGCCACGGCACCGTCCCGATCCCGCCGGCCGCGACCCGGGCGTCGGCGACGATCCCGTCCCGGACGTCCAGCGCGACGGCGGCGGAGCACAGCGCGAACTCGTAGGACTGCCGGTCGCGCACCTTGACATAGGTGGAGTTCGCGGCCCAGTCCAGCCGCGGCACGATCACCTCGGTGATCAGTTCGCCGGGGCGGAGGTCGTTCTCCACGGCCGGGGTGTCGCCGGGCAGCTGGTAGAAGTCGCCGAGCGCGACCTCGCGGGTGCCGGATTCGCCGGCCAGCCGCAGGCGGGCGTCGAGCGCGACCAGGGCGACAGCGACGTCGCTGGCGTGCGTGGCCGCGCACGAGTCGCTCGTGCCGAGGATCGCGTGCATCCGGTTCGCGCCGGTGAGCGCGGGGCAGCCGCTGCCGGGAACGCGCTTGTTGCACGGCATGGCGACATCGCGGAAGTACGAGCAGCGCGTGCGCTGCAGCAGGTTCCCGCCGATGCTGGCCATGTTCCGCAGCTGCTGGGACGCGCTCAGCAGCAGGGCGCGCGAGATCGCCGGGTACACGCCGGGGTGCGCGGCGATGGCGCTCATCCGCTCGAGCGCGCCGAAGCGCAGCCCGTCGTCAGTGTCGATGCCGCGCAGCGGCACTTCGTTGATGTCCAGGACGTGCTGCGGCGTCAGGACGTCCAGCTTCATGAGGTCGACCAGGGTCGTCCCGCCGGCGAGGTAGGTGCCGGGCGTGGTGACCGCCGCCTCGACGGTGGTGGGTGCGGTCAGCTCAAAGGGACGCATCGGCCCGCCTCGCCTGCTCGACGGCCTTGACGATGTTCGGGTAGGCCGCGCACCGGCAGAGGTTGCCGGACATGAACTCCCGCACGTCCTCGACGTCCTGCTCGACGGCGGCGACCGCCGACATGATCTGCCCGGAGGTGCAGAACCCGCACTGCAGGGCGTCCTGGTCGACGAACGCCTGCTGCACCGGGTGCAGTCTGTCCTCCGTGGACAGTCCTTCGACGGTCGTCACCGGCTGCTTGACGGTGGCGGCGAGGGTCAGGCACGACAGCACGGGCCGGCCACCGACGTGCACGGTGCAGGCGCCGCATTGCCCGCGGTCGCAGCCCTTCTTCGGGCCGGTGACGGCGAGGCGCTCGCGCAGCGCGTCCAGGAGCGTGACGCCGGGATCGACGTCCAGGTGTTCGGTGGTGCCGTTGACTTCGAGTGAGATGTCCACTGGTCTCTTTCCGCGGAGCCGGGCGGCTGCCCGACGGTGTGGTGGGGCGGTGAAGGCGGGAGCGGATAGTCATCCGCTTCACTCGGTCGCGAGGCTAGCGGATTACAATCCGCTTGGCAACGAGCCGGGCAGGCTGGAGCAGCTCCAGGATTCGGCTAGATTCAGCGGGACGGCACGACCACCGGGAGGAACGATGACGACCGGATCGGTCAGCCCGCGCCGAGCGGACACGCGGCGCAACCACGAGCGCATCCTCATCGCGGCGGCGGCGTCGCTGGCCGACACGGGCGAGGTCTCGTTCAACGCGATCGCCAAGCAGGCCGAGGTCGGCGTCGGCACGGTCTACCGGCACTTCCCGACCCCGGAGGCGCTGATCCTGGCGGTCTACCGGCGGGAGGTCCGGCACATCGTGGAGGTGGTGCCGGTGCTGCTGGAGAAGCACGCCCCGGAGGAGGCGCTCCGCGTGTGGGTGACCGACCACGTCGCCCACTACATGATGACGAAGAAGGGCCTGGCCGACGCGCTGCGCACGGCAACGGCGGCCCGCGGCGAGCTGCCGGGCGACGCGTACGAGGACATGCTCGGCGCGGTCGCGGCGATGCTCGAAGCCAACGTGGCGGCCGGGACGGTCCGCCCGGGCCTGACCCCGGAGCTGGTCATGAGAGGCATGGGCGGCCTCCTGTGGCTCGACCCGAACGGCGACTGGCGCCGCGACGCGGCCGACCTCGCCGACCTGTTGTGGCACGGGCTGGCCGCACAACGCGGCTAGGCCTCGTTGTCGAGCCGGACGGTGACGGTGACCCGGCCTCTCGGGTCGCGGCGGGCGACCGCGTGCCCGGTGCGCGCGGTGTCATCGAGGTCGAGGGTGAGCGGAGCACCGTCGCCGGTGAAGTTGCGCCACCACGACTTGGCATCGGGCAACCGCACGCCGATGGTGACGACATCGCCCGCCCGCCGATAGCCGACGGGCGTGCTGAAGGTCCGCCCCGACCGCCGGCCGGTGTAGGTGACCTGCGTGAGGTGCCGCCGGACGAGCGACCCCCAGCGAGGTGATGTCCGGAGCGCGCCAACGCAGGTGTTGACGCGCTCGACGGCATTCTTCGGCAGCGGACCTCGGTACCCCACGGCGGCCTCCTTCAGGTGGGCTGCTGCCACGGTACCGGAAAACGGAGAAAGGTGTTCCGGTTGTGGGGTCGGCCGGTGGTTCGCTGGGGCGTGCGCTGCCGCAGCGGGGCGGCGAGGGGAAACGCGGGCCGGTGGGATGCGCCGCCGCGGCGGTGCGGTGGGGACGAGTGGCGGCCGGTGGGGGTGTGCTGTCGCGGTGGTGCGGCGGGCGGGGCGGCGGAGGATGGCGGCCGGTGGGGCGCGTGGCCGTGGTGGTGCGGCGGGCGGGGCGGCGAAGGATGGCGGCCGGTGGGGGTGCGTGGCCGCGGTGGTGCGGCGGGCGGGGCGGCGGAGGATGGCGGCCGGTGGGGGCGCGTGGTCGCGGTGGTGCGGCGGGCGGGCGGCGAGGGCTAACGCCGGTCCGGGGCGGGACCTTGCGTTGATCGGCGGGGGCCGCCGCCGCTTGGCCGGGGACTGGCGAGCGGGTGCGGGCGGAGCGTCCGGGCGCTCCGCCCGCACCCTTCAGTGGGAGGTGGGGAAGGTGAATGCCGCCTGTGAGTGGGGCCAGCGGGTGGTCACCACCTTGGCGCGGGTGTAGAAGCGGACTCCTGCTGGGCCGTGGATGGGGCTGTCGCCGATGAGGGAGTCCTTCCAGCCGCCGAAGGAGTAGTACGACATCGGGACCGGGATGGGCACGTTGACGCCGATCATGCCGACCTTGACCTCGCGCTGGAACTTGCGGGCCGCTTCGCCGCCGGCGGTGAAGATCGCCGTGCCGTTGCCGTACGGGTTGGCGTTGATCACCGCGATGGCCTCGTCGAGCGTTCGGGTGCGGACGATGGCCAGCACCGGGCCGAAGATCTCCTGCTGGTACGCGTCCATTTCCGGGGTGACGTCGTCCAGCAGGGACGGGCCGACGAAGAAGCCCTCCTCGTGGCCTTCGACCTTCAGGCCGCGGCCGTCGACCACGACCTTCGCGCCTTGCTCGGCGCCGCGGGCGATCGAGTGCTCCACGCGCTCGCGGGCCGCCTCCGTGACGACCGGGCCCATGTCGCTGGCTGGGTCGGTGCCCGGGCCGACCTTCACTTCGCGGGCCTTGCGCTCGAGGATCTCCACCAGCTCGTCGCCGGCCGGGCCGACGGCGACGCCGATGGAGATCGCCATGCAGCGCTGGCCCGCCGAGCCGAAGGCGGCCGCCGTGAGGTGGTCGGCGGCGAATTCGAGGTCCGCGTCGGGCAGGACGACCGCGTGGTTCTTCGCACCGCCGAGGGCCTGGACGCGTTTGCCTGCCGCCGTTCCGCGTTCGTGGACGTACTGGGCGATCGGGGTGGAGCCGACGAACGACACCGCCGCGATGTCCGGGTGGTCGAGGATCGCGTCGACCGCCGTCTTGTCGCCGTGCACCACGTTGAAGACGCCGTCGGGCAGACCGGCTTCCGCATACAGCCGCGCGACGAAGTTCGAGGCCGACGGGTCGCGCTCGCTCGGCTTGAGGACGAACGTGTTGCCGGTGGCGATGGCGATCGGGTGCATCCACAGCGGCACCATGATCGGGAAGTTGAACGGCGTGATCCCGGCGACCACGCCCAGGGGCTGGCGGAAGTCGTGCACGTCGACGTCGCGGGACACCTGGTCGGAAAAGCTGCCCTTGAGGGCGTCGGCGATGCCGCAGGCGTACTCGACGACCTCGCGGCCGCGGACGATCTCGCCGCGGGCGTCCTCGATCACCTTGCCGTGCTCGGTGGAGATGATCCGGGCCAGCTCGTCTTCGTGCTGCACGAGCAGCTCGCGGAAGGCGAACATCACCTTGGTGCGCTGGGACAGCGACGCATTGCCCCACGACTCGAATGCCTTGGCCGCGGCCGTGACCGCGGTGTCCACATCGGACGCTTCGGCGAGGAGGACCGACGCCTGCTGCCGCCCGGTGGCCGGGTCGTAGACCGGCGCCGTGCGGGCGGAGCCCGCCGGGGTGGCCGTGCCGTTGATCCAGTGCTCGATGGTGTTCACGGGATTCCTTCGGTTCGTGCGGGAATGCGGGTTCACAGCAGGCTCACCGCCGTGTCGACGGCCTTGGCGACGTCACCGTCGTGGGGGTAGAGCAGCGAGCGGCCGACCACCAGGCCCTGCACCGTCGGCTGGGTCAGGGCCCGCTGCCAGGCGGCGAAGGCCGCGTCCGGATCCTTGACTTCGCCGCCGAGCAGGACGGCCGGCAGGGTCGAAGACGCCAGCACGCGCGCCATGTCGTCCACCACCGGCAGCTTGAGCCAGGTGTAGGCCGACGAGCGGCCGAGGCCGGCGGCGATCGTGATCGACTTGATCACGGCGTGGGGGGAGAGGTCGTTCTGCACGCGCCCGTCGACCCACCTCGACAGGAACGGCTCGACCAGCGCGATCAGCTTCCGGTCGGCCAGCTCGTTGATCGCCTTCGCGGTGTTCTCCAGGACGCTCGGGGTGGCCGGGTCGTCGAGGCAGATCCGGGTCAGGGCTTTGCCGCCGTCGAAGCGCATCCGCTCGATCGTTTCCGCGTCGTAGCAGGCGAAGCGGTCGTCGATCTCGAAACTCGACCCGGCCAGCCCGGTGCGGTTCATCGACCCGAGCACGGTCTTGCCGTCGAGCACGCCGAGCAGCAGCAGGTCGTCGATGACGTCCGCGGTGGCCAGGACGCCGGTGACCCCTGGCCGCTCCAGCGCCAGGCATAGCCGCTCCAGCAGTTCGCCGCGGTCGGCCATCGCCGTGGGGTTGCCGCCGACGGCATTTGCGCCGCGGGCGGGGTGGTCCGCGGCGATGATCATCGTGCGGCCCTTGTCGTTGAAGGGCGATTCGGCCCGGACGCGGTTCGCGGCCGCCTCGGCGATCGCTCCCGGATCGTGCACGCGTCGGGCGACGATGCGGCGCAGCACGTCGGTCACGGTTCGCTCCCAGCCGGTCTGACGGGGCACGGCCTTCGTGCTCCTGGCTGCGACGATTCCAGGGGGCCGAGACTTTGTCAAGACATATGGACAACAGGTCATCCCAACAGGTGGCCCCGAGGCGGTACGCTCCGCGGATGAGCAAGCTGGACGCCGCCTTCCCGGCCTGGGACGCGGGGCGCGAGATCGTCCTGGACCCGGGCAGCCCGGAACCGCTGTACTTCCAGGTGTCCCGGCAGCTGCACGCCGCGATCGAGGACGGCAGGCTGCCGGCGGGCGCGCGGCTGGGCAACGAAGTCGACCTCGCCGCGAGCCTGCGCCTGTCACGGCCGACGATCCGCCAGGCGATCCAGATGCTGGTCAACCAGGGCCTGCTCGTGCGGCGGCGCGGGGTGGGCACGCAGGTCGTCCGCACGAAGGTCGCCCGGCCGCTGCGGCTGAGCAGCCTGTTCGACGACCTCGCCGGGCTGGGCGGCAAGCCGGAGTCGGCGGTGCTGGTCAACGAGGTCGAAGAGGCCGGCCCCGACGTCGCCGAGCTGCTGGAGGCGCCCGGGCTGACGCACGTCCGGCGGCTGAAGCGGCTGCGGTCGACCGACGGCGAGCCGCTCGCCCTGATGAACAACTACCTGCCCGACGGCGTCATCGACCCGAGCGACGACGAGCTGCGCGAGCGCGGGCTCTACCAGCTCCTGCGGTCGGCGGGGGTGCGGCTGCACGCGGCCGAGCAGAACATCGGCGCCCGGCTCGCCACCGAGGAGGACGCGGAACTGCTCGGGGAGGAGCCGGGGGCCGCGTTGCTCACGATGCAGCGCACGACCTACGACGACTCGGGTCGGGTGGTCGAGTACGGGTGGCACGTGTACCGGGCGTCCCGGTACACCTTCAACCTTTCGCTGACCAACGGGCCGCAGTAGAAGAACTGCGGCGCCGCACCAGCTTCCGGACCGCGTGCTCGATCGGGCGTTCCCGCGGCCATTTCTCGGGCTGTCGCTCGGGGAAGTCCCAGTGGGCGCCGCCGCGGTCGGCCTGCCACTGCAGCTTCGGCACCGACGGCCGGTCGGCCGGGCCCAGGTCCGCGCCCCAGCCCGGGATCCGCGCGCGCAGGCGATCGCTCGATTCGGCGATCGGCGGCCGCTCCGACGCCCGCATGCGTGGGAGTAGCGTAGATGCCGCCGACGGCGGTGGCGTTCGGGTTGACGTTGTGGCAGTTGCAGTACAACCCCCGCGCGCAGAACCAGCAGGTGCCGCAGAAGACGTTGAACGGCACCATGACCCGGTCGCCGCGCTCGAGGTTCCGCACCCCGGAGCCGACTTCCTCGACCACGCCGATGAACTCGTGGCCGAAGGTCGTGCCGACGCGGGTGTCCGGCATCATCCCGTGGTAGAGGTGCAGGTCCGAGCCGCAGATCGCGGGACGTCCTTCTCTTCGACACGGATCTTGTACGGCCCGCGGTACACCATCGCACGCACAGCGACTCCCCTCCGGCAGGGCGTCGGCATACCCGGGGCCGGTGCGCCTAACCTCCGGCGAACGGCGTCCGGCGCAGCGCCAGCACCACCGTGTCGTCCGCGTGCAGGACGACGTCGTGCATCCGGGTCACCAGCTCGCGCGGCAGGTCCGCCACCGGGTGGGCGCACAGCCGCCCGGCCAGGGCCAGCAGCCGGGCCTGGCCCTCGTCGATGTCCTTGCGGCTCTCCACCAGGCCGTCGGTGTACAGCAGGACCGTGTCGCCCGGGTCGAGGACCACGTCGACCAGCTCCCGGCTGCCCGGGTCGGGGAAACCGACTCCGCGGCCCGGCGCCGGCGGGGGCAGCAGGCGTGCGGCGCCGGCCGCGGTGACGAGCACCGGTTCCGGGTGGCTGCCGCTCGCGAAGCGGGTGTGGCCGGTGGCCGGGTCGAGGCGGGCCAGGAGGACCGTGGCCATCAGGGCCGGCTCGATCGCCGCCAGGGTGTGGGAGGCGTGGGCGATCAGGTCGCGGAACGGGTGGCCCTCCAGGGCCAGCGTGCGGATCGCGTGC
This sequence comes from Amycolatopsis sp. NPDC003861, assembly GCF_053605405.1. Classification (NCBI taxonomy): domain Bacteria; kingdom Bacillati; phylum Actinomycetota; class Actinomycetes; order Pseudonocardiales; family Pseudonocardiaceae; genus Amycolatopsis; species Amycolatopsis sp. NPDC003861. The sequence goes on along the minus strand of NZ_JBSGJD010000005.1, from coordinate 5,464 downwards.
GTCACGGTCAGCGCGTGGCGGGTCGAGGTGACCCCGTGGCCGACCGCGTCGACCAAGGTCACGTGCACCTCGCCGCCGGGGAGGACGAACCAGTCGTACAGGTCGCCGCCGGTGGGGGAGTCCTGGTCGGTCGGCGAATAATGGACGGCCAGCTCCAGGCCCGGCACCACCGGCGGCCGCGGGCGCAGCGCGTCCTCCAGCTCGCGGAAGATCGCCGCGTGCGCGCGGCGGAGCTGTTCGTCCCGCTGCTCCAGCTCGACGTACATCGCCAGCACGCCGCTGTTGGTCTCCGCGAGCTCGTGCTTGAGGTCCCGTTGCTCGTTGGCGAGCGTGTCGGTGCGGGCCACCAGCGCCAGCATCTCTTCGCGGGTCGCTCGGTCGTCGTCGGGGGCGGCCGGGGCCGCGGGCCTGCCGCCGGCGAGGTGCCAGGTCAGCGTCGGGTCGTCCCCGCGCTCGGGCAGCAGGGGCAAGGCGTCGCGGCTGCCCTGGCTGACGGGGTGCTCGAGCCGCACCGTGACCGCCAGGCGCCGGTCCGAGGCCGCCGTGGCCACGTCCACCGTTTCGCCCGCGGTGAGCGCCGGTTCGGCGAGCAGCGTGACGGCGAGGACCAGCCGCCCGCGTTCGTCGGCGGGCACGCCCGCTTCGGTGCACGCTTTGCGGAGGCGCCGCCGGATCCGGGCCAGATCGGGGCGCATCAGGCGGACCGGTCCGCACTCAGGGCGAGCATCGCCGCGTCGTCGCGGGCGTTGCGGTGCCGGTGGGCGAGGTCCGCGGCGAGCAGCAGCAGGTCCGGGGCCCGGCCCGGGACGCGCCAGCCGGTGCCGACGCCGTCGGTGTGCAGGACCACGACGTCGTCGTCGGCCAGCGTCAGGTGCCGGACCGGCGCCGACGGCAGCGTGAACCCGACGATGCCGGGCGTGCTGAGCAGCAGCCGGGACGGGCCGTCGCCGAGGCTCGCGCCGCTGACGTTGCCGACGCCGCAGAACTCGAGCCGCCGCGGCGCGATCCGCACCAGCGCGACCGCCGCGCCGCGGGTGGTGCGCAGCGCGCGGTGCATGTTCGTGAGCTGGTGCGGCAGCGGGCGGTCCGGGTTCTCGGTGAACACGCGCAGCGCGGTGTCCGCGGCTTCGGCGGCGTCCGGTCCGTGGCCGAGCCCGTCGGCGACGACGGCCGTCCGGCTGCCCGTGACGTCGGCCAGCGCGACGGCGTCCCCGCAGTACTCCTCGCCGTCGCGGGGCAGGCGGAAGTGCCCGATCGCGCGACGGCCCGGCGGCGCGGCGGGGTCGAGCAGGCGGGCGGCGGCCAGCGTGCCGGCCGTGGGCGAGGACGTGATCCGGAACTCGGCCGCCATCCGCTTCACCGCGCCGAGGCCGGTGCCGAGGGTGGCCGTCGTCGTGTTGCCGTCGAGCAGCCAGTGGTCGAGGTCGGCCATGCCGGGACCGTCGTCGGCGGCCAGCACGTCGACGCCGCGGCCGGTGAGGGCCCGCTGCACGAACACCGCACCGCCGCCGGTGTGCTTGTCGATGTTGCCCGCGAGCTCGGCCGCCACCACCGCGGCCCGGTCGGCGCGGACCCCGGTGAGCCCGGCCTCGTGCGCGACTTCGCGGGCGACGCGGGCGGCGGCGTACCCCGCGCTGGGGTGGTCGACGCGGATCTGGCGCGTCAGCCCGGCGACGGTCGCGGTCATGGCTTCCAGCGCACGACCGTGACGGTCGTGCCGCGGCCGGGCGCGGTGTCGAGGTCGAACTCGTCGACCAGCCGCCGCGTGCCGCCGAGGCCGTGCCCGAGCCCCGCGCCGGTGCTGAACCCGTCGGTCATCGCCTGGGCGACGTCGGCGATCCCGGGCCCTTCGTCGCGCACCCGCAGCCGGAGCCCGAGGCGCCCGGCCGGGTCCCGCACGGTCTCGACGGTCATCGTGCCGCCCCCGCCATGGATGTAGGCGTTGCGGACCAGCTCGCTGGCCGCGGTCACGATCTTCGTCTGGTCGACGATGGTGAACCCGGCGGCGACCGCGGCCGCCCGCACGGCGTGCCGGGCCGCGAGGAGGTCCTCCTCCACCCGGACCGGGTGCTCACCGGAAGCGGCGGTCCGTTCGTCAGGAAGCATGGGGCGCTTCTTCGGCGGGACGGCGCCAGCCCAGCAGCTCCATCGCCTGTTCCGCGTTGAGGGCGGTCCGGACGCCGGTGAGCTGCAGCCCCAGCTCGGTCAGGGTCAGCGCGACGGCCGGGCGCATCCCCGCCACGATCATCCGCGTCCCGAGCAGCCGCCCGGTGCCGGCCAGCTCCATGAGCACGCGCGCGACGAACGAGTCGATGATCTCCAGCCGGGAGATGTCGATGATCACCCCGCGGATGCCCTCGTTCGCGATCCGCGTGGTCAGCTCGTCGGTGAAGGCGAGGGCCGTCTTGTCGTCCAGGTCGCTCAGCAGCCCGCTGAGCAGGATGTCCCCCAGCCGCAGGATCGGCAGCCCGGCGTTCACCCGGTCACCGCGCCCGGGCGGGCGCTGTCGCCGAGCAGCTGCATCGCGGTCGCCAGCGCGTCGGCCAGCGAGCCGCGCGTGACGATGTGCGAGAGGTCGATGCCCAGCTGGGTGATGGTCTGCGCGATCGACGGCCGGATCCCGCTGATCACGCACTCCGCGCCCATCAGCCGGACGGCGCTGACCGTCTGCAGCAGGTGGTGGGCGACCGCGGTGTCGACGGTCGGGACGCCGGTGATGTCGATGATCGCCACCCGCGCCTCGTTCGCCTGGATCGCCTCCAGGAGGCTGTTCATGACGACCTGCGTGCGGGCGCTGTCGAGGGTGCCGATCAGCGGCACCGCGAGGACGTGGCGCCACAGCCGCACCACGGGCGTGGACAGCTCGAGCATCTGGTCGTGCTGCTCGCGGATGATCCGTTCCCGGCCGGCGGAGTAGACCTCGAACGTCAGCACGCCCGCGCTGTCGAGCAGCTCGTTGACCAGCAGCGCGGCCCGGTAGCGCAGGGCGGAATCGTCGGTGTGCCGCTCGATCGCGCTCAGCATCGTGCGCTTGAGCGCGAGGATCGCCATGGCGGTGGCCGACGGCTGGGCGCCCGCGCGGGCCCGGCGCTCCGACAGCGACGTCAGCGCGTCCCGGACGGCGGGGTCCTGATCGACGATCCGGGACACCGGAAGCGTGCCGCTGAGCGCGTTGCGGAGGGCTTCCAGCAGCTCGACGGCTTCGCGGCGCAGGTCCTGCCCGTTCCGGTCGCCGTCGTGCGGCTCCTGCCCGGCCCAGTCGCGGGCCAGCGAGGACCGGTCTTCCTCCAGCATCCGCGCCAGGACCGAGCGGACCTGGCTGTCGTCCGTGCCCAGCACCGACGCCCTCCTCCGTGTTCGAGGCGCGCTCTGCTGTACGCCGACCGAGTGATTGTCATATAACAACAGTTGAATCAGGAACGCAAATCCGGCAGGTCACCGGCGGCCTCGGCCAGTGCCCGGTATTCCTGCAGCCCGGTGGCCAGGGCGAGCCGGCCCGCGGGGCTCATCTTCGCCAGCAGCGCCTGGACGCGGTCCCGGCGCCGGGACCGCAGGTCCTGCAGGTAGGCCCGCCCGCGGTCGGACAGCCGCAGCGTCAGCTCCCGCCGGCTGCGCGCGCTGGGCAGCCGTTCGAGGAAGCCGACCGCCTCCAGCCGGTCGCACAGCCTGCTGACCAGCGGCGGCGTCGAGCCGAGCTGCTCGGCCAGCTGCCGCAGGTTGACCCCGTCGTGGCGATCCAGCGCGACGACCGCGCGCAGCTGCGAGATCGACAGCGGGCGCGGCGAGACGTCCCGCTCTCCCTCGACCACCGACTCGAAGAGGCGGGCGAGGTCCGGCACGGCGGCCGGCCCGTCCGGGGCGGCCTGCTCGCGGGATCGATCCACGGCGTCCACTCTGGCATCCCTATGCTGAACCGGCAGCACAGCCAACGCGACTCGCCGTGGACCGGCGCGCCGGAGCGGCGCAGACTCGACAGAACCATCCCGGCACGGGTGCGTGAGCAGGAGGCAGGCGTTGGACAGATCCTTGGCGGTGGAGCGTCTCCTCCGTGACGTACCACCGCACGACCTGCCCGGCGCGCTGCGCTCGGGACTCGGCGAGCACTTCGGCGCCGAAGCGGTCGAGCTGCTGATGGCCGACTACGCCCTCACAGAGCTGTGCCAGGTGGGCGAGCAGCCCTACTCGACGGAGCCGGTCCCGGTCGACGGCACGATCCCTGGGGCGGCGTTCCTCACGCAGGCGGCGACGTTTTCCCGCGACGGCGACCGCGTCACCGGCTACCTGCCGGTCAGCGTCCGCGGTGACCGGCTCGGCGTCCTGGCCGTCACCCTGCCGTGCGAACCGGAGCCGCCGGTGTGGGCCGAGCTCCAGCGGTTCGCCGAAGCGGTGGCCCACGAGCTGTTCGTCGCCGACCGGGACACCGACCTCTACATCCAGGCCCGGCGCTCGTCACGGCTGACGCTGGCCGCGGAGATGCAGTGGCAGCTGCTGCCGGGGCGGGCCTGCACCCGCGCCGAGTTCGCGCTCGGCGGTCAGCTGGAGCCGGCCTACGCCATCTACGGGGACTGCTTCGACTGGTCGGCCTCCGCGCGGAAGCTCGCGGTCACGCTGATCAACGGCATGGGGGAGGGCAGCGAGGCGGCGCTGCTGACGAACCTCGCGGTGAACGCGCTGCGCAACGCCCGGCGCGCCGGCATCGCGCTCGACGCGCAGGCCGAACTCGCCGACCAGGCGCTGTACGCGCACTACCGCGGCGCCGAGCACGTGGCCGCGTTGCTGCTGGAGTTCGACCTCGGCACCGGAGCGGTGCAGGTGGTCGACGCGGGCTCGCCGCGCCTGTGGCGGCTGCGGGACGGCAAGGCCGAGCGGATCCTCTTCGACGAGCAGCTCCCGCTCGGCACGTTCGACGGCACGATCTACACGCTCGAAAGCTTCCAGGCGGCCGACGGCGACCGGTTCGTGTTCGTCAGCGACGGCGTGTACAACGCGCTCGGCTCGCACGGCGAGCGGTACGGCGACCGGGAACTCGCCGAGGCGGTGTCGGCGACGGCGGACCTGCCGGCGGCGCACGTGCCGGGCGCGATGCTGCGGGAGCTGTCGACCCGGCGGCACGGTAGTCAGGCGGAGGACGACGCGATGGTGGTGTGCCTGGACTGGTTCGGGGCGACGCCGTTGTCCGGGTCGGGGGATGGGCCTGCGGTTACGGTGCGGCGGGCTGACGGGTAGCGGGTTGGTTTGCTTGGGGGTGCGGGTTTCTGCGGTGCCGGCCCGGCCTGGGTAGGGCTGCGGGTCGGTCGGTGCGTGTGGTGGAGCTGGTCTGGTTTTCTGCCTTGAAGTGCCGCTGAGTTGGCGTCGCTCGGTGCCCACCACCCCGAAGCCGCGATTGTCACTACGGCCGGTGGTACCGCGTCAAGGCGGGAAAGCGTGCCTTGACCCGGCACCACCGGCCGTGTTGAGGCTTAGG
>NZ_JBSGJD010000004.1:0-119611 GCF_053605405.1 Amycolatopsis sp. NPDC003861 | reverse complement strand
GCGGCCGCGGCGACCGGATGCTGACCTTCGCCGCCGCGCACGCCGACACCATCGCCCTCACCGGCACCGCGCCCGGCGCGGCCGAGGGGCGGCTCGCCCTGGCCGGTGCCGCCGCGCTGGCCGAGCGCGCCGGCTTCGTGAAGCAGGTGCTCGACGGCCGGGACGTCGAGCTGAACCTGATGGTCCACTTCGTCCGGATCACCGATGACCGGCGGGCGGCCCTGGAGGCGGCCCACGAACTCGTGCCGCACCTCGGCGTCGAGGAGCTCGGCGAGCTGGCCACGGTCGTCGCCGGCTCGGCGGAAGCGGCGGCCGAGCAGCTGCTGCGCACCCGCGAGACCCTCGGCGTCAGCTACTTCACGGTGCTCGAAGACGACCTGGCCAGGCTGGGCCCGGTGATCGAAAAGCTCCGGTGAGTACCTTGGTCGGCATGACTGGGGATTTCCGTTTCGGTGTCAACATGGTCGTGCCGGAAGGCCGCGCCGCCTGGGTCGAGAAGTGCCGCAAGGCCGAGGACCTCGGCTTCGACGTCCTGTCGGCGGCCGACCACCTGGGCATGGCGCCGCCGTTCCCGGCGCTCGTGTTGGCCGGCGAGGTCACCTCGCGCGTCAAGCTGAACACCTTCGTGCTCAACGCACCCTTCTACAACCCGGTGCTGCTCGCCCGGGACGTCACGGGCACCGACCAGTTCACCGGCGGGCGCCTGGAGCTCGGGCTCGGCGCGGGGTACGTCAAGGAGGAGTTCGAGGCCGCCGGGATGCCGTTCCCGTCCGCCCGCGAGCGCGTCGACCACCTCGAACGGACGATCACCGAGCTCAAGCGGCGGTACGCCGACCCCGAGCACCAGCCGGCGCCGGTGCGTCCGGAAGGACCGCCTCTGCTGCTGGGTGGTCGCGGCGACCGGGTGCTGAGCCTGGCCGCGCAGCACGCCGACATCATCGGCTTCACCGGGACCACCAAGACGCCCGACGGCTCGCCCTTGGCCGCGGCCGCGCCCGAGGAGGTCGACGAGCGCGTGGCGTTCGTGCGGGCGAAGCTCGGCGACCGCGCGTCTTCGGTGGAGTTCAACCTGCTCTGCCAGTTCGTGAAGGTCACGAACGACCGCGCGGCCGGCCTGGCCGAGCTGGAGCAGCTGGTGGGCGGCCGCCTGAGCGCCACCGAGATCGGCGAGCTGCCGGTCGCCCTCGTCGGCACGCCCGCGCAGATCGCCGACCAGCTCCGGGGGCACCGCGAGCGGTTCGGGTTCAGCTACTTCACCGTCCTCGAGCCGTTCCTCGACGAGTTCGCCCCGGTCCTCGAAGCCCTCCGATGATCGACGCGAAGGCGCTCGGCGTCCGGGCCGGCGAGCTCTGGCTGTTCGACGACCTGGACTTCTCCGTCGACCCCGGCGAGTGCGCCGCGATCGTCGGGCCGAACGGTGTCGGCAAGTCGACATTGATGCGCTGCTTCTACGGCATGCAGAAACCGCAGCGGGGCCGCGTGCTGATCGACGGCAAGGTGCCGGACGAGCGGGACGTCGAATTCCGGCGCAAGGTGTCGGTGCTCTTCGACGACTCCGACTTCTTCGCCGAGCTGACGCCGTTGCAGCACCTCGAGCTGCTGTCCGGTTCGTTCGGCGCCGACCTCGGCGACCACGAGGAACTGCTGCGTGACGCGGGCCTGGGCGAACGCATGCGCGTGACGGCCGGGCACTTCTCCGCGGGCCAGCGGCGTCGGCTGCTGCTGCTCGGCGTCACCGCGCGGCCCCACCGGGTGCTCCTGCTCGACGAGCCGGAACGCGCGCTGGACACGGCGGGCAAGGAATGGCTGGTCGAGGTGATCGCCCGGTCGACGGCGGCCGGCGCGGCGGTCGTGGTGGCCACCCACCACCCGCCGCTGCTCGAAGCCGCGGACAGCGTGCTCGAACTGTGGTGACGCTGACCCCGAGGCGGATGCGGATCCCCGGCCGGAAGCGGTTCGGCGGGATCTTCAGCGGCGACACCGCGAGCTTCGTCTTCCTATTCGGCTTCGGGTTCCTGTTCACTGCGTTCTTCCACGTCGACGCTTGGCGCCCGGCGCTCTACGGATCGTCCATTGTGGACTTCCCGGCCGTGCTCGGGCTGCTGACGCTGTGCTGCGCGGTGGCCTGGCGCGGCCTGCTGCGGCGAGGCTTCGCCTGGGTCGAGCCGGCGGAGCTGACCTGGCTCGACTTCGCCCCGGTCGACCGCGGCCGCGTCGTCACGCTCCGGCTGCTCGGCGCCTGGACCGGCGTGATCGCGGTGACCGGCTACCTGGCCGCGCTGCTGCTCGCCGTCGGCGGCGCCGGGCTGAACGAGTGGCGCGCGGCGGTCGCGATCGTCGCCGCGACCGGGGTGGCGGCCTTCGCGTCGGCCCGGCGGACGGCACTGCGCCTCGACGCGCTCGGCCCGCTGGCGCTCGCGGTGCTCGGCCTGGGCATCGCCGCGCTCCGCCTCGGCCCGGCGACGGTGCAGTTCGTCGCGGCCGGGGTGCTGGTCGCGGCGCTGCCGCTGGCCTTCGGCGGCGAACCGGTGTCGCGCGTGGGCCGGGCGGCGCTGCTCGCCGGGTGGGACGGCCGGGTGCTGCGCTCGGTCGCCGTCACCTTCCTCGACCCGATGATGCTGCTCCCGCCGTCCGCGCCGATCGGCGGGCTTTCGCTGCGCCGCCCGACCCCGCTGCGGCTGGCCTGGGCCGGCACGCTCGGCCGGTCCCGGTACGCGGGTGCGGCGCTGCTGGTCGGTCTCGCGGTCGTCGTCGCGCACATCGCGGTGCCGACCGTGCCGGGTGCGGTCCTGGTCGGCCTCGGCGCGTACGTCGCGCTGACACCGTTCGCCGGCGGGCTCGGCGAGCTGTGGCGCAATCCGGGCCGCCGCCGGTGGCTGGGTTCGCGGGATCGCGACCTGGTGCTGGCCCACGGCCTGGTGCTCGCCGGGGTGGGTCTCGCCTGGTGGACAGTGCTGTTCGTGGTCACCCTCGCGGGTGGGACGTCGTTCGCCGTGGGCGCGTGGCTGGCCGTGCCGCTTTCGGTGCTCTCGATCCTGCGCACAGTCACCCGCACCGCCGTTGACTACGCGAATCCCGGGTTCATCGACACCCCGATGGGCCCGATGCCGGCCAACCTCACCCGCCAGCTCTTCCGCGGTCTCGATCTCCAGGTCGTCGGCATCGTGCTGCTCGCCGCCGCCGTTTGACCTACGCTCGTTGCGACGAAGGGAGCAGCGAGTGGGCGGCGGGCACGCACCGGGCGTCGGGCGCAGGGCGACCAGCGAGTTTCCGGCCGGTTGGACCGACGAGCAGATCATCTCCGTGGTCAAGGACGTCGCCAACGACCCCAGCGAGGCCCGGCGCCAGCAGCGCAACGGCCGCTGGCGCTGCGCCGGCGAGCGGTTCAACGTCCACTTGATCGTGCTGGTCGAGGACAACGGGCACGTCCACACGGCCTACCCGGTGGCCGGACCGGGCGTGGTCCGCAACCCCGACACCGCCCGCGACCCGGCGAACCCGACGGTGGCGGACCTCAAGGGCAACCGCATCAGCTTCTTCGCCGACAGCGTCCTGACGATGATCGGCAACCGCCTTTCGCCGGAGGACTACACCCACTACCGCACCCTGCTGTGGGCCGGCGAGTGGGAGGAACTGGCCGACGTCCTGGCGGCGCACGCCTTCCGCGTCGGCTTCGGCTTCTCCGCCGACGAGTTTTCGGACTTCGAGAAGCTGCTGAACAGCTACGACCTCCCGGTGCCGGGCTGCGCGTTCCTCAACGACCGCGAGCACATCCTCAAGCAGCTGCGCCCGCTCTAGCGGAAGTCGTACCCGCGGAACGCGGCGATCGGGACGAAGCCGAGGCGCCGGTACAGGGCGTTGCTCGTGACGTTGGCGGGATCGGTGTAGAGGACCACGTCCGTCGCGCCGGCGGCGAGCGCGGCCTGGCTCGCCGCCACCGTCACCGCGCCCGCGTAGCCCCGGCCGCGGAACCGGGCCGGGGTGTAGACGGGGTCGATCCGGACCATGCCGCTCAGCAGCGGGGTCGAGCCCGCCATGGCGACTGGAACGCCGGTCTGCCAGAACGTGAACCGCTTGCCCGCGAAGTTCGAGGCGGCCCAGGACCGCTCGTCGGCCGGGGGCGCGTGCCCGACCGCGGTGGCGAACTCGCTGCACCAGCGCACGACCTCCGCGTGGTCCGGCGCGGCCGAAGCGCGACCTTCGGGCATCGGGTCGGGCGGGGTGAGCGTGCCGAGCCGGTGCAGGCGCACCCGCACGCCCGGCTCCGGCGTCGTGCCGGTTCGGCGGTGCCACGCCTCGGCGAACGCGGTGGCGGAGTCGTCCTCCGCGGTCACTCCGCACAACGCGTGGCCGGTCAGGTCCGCGGCGAGGGCGTCGGCCTCGTCCGGGGCGACCGGAGTCAGGATCAGGCGTAGCGACGGGCGGAGGTAGCAGATCGCGCGGACCTCGCCGTCCCGCTCCAGCCGGCCGAACAGCGTGCCCTCTTCTTCGTGGGTTCGCAGCTTCTCGAGCCGGGTCAGCTGCGAGGTGTGCAGCGCGGGCCGCGAGCGGAGGAAGTCCCCGGCCTGGGTCAGGAAGTCGCCGATGTCCTCGGTGAGGTGCCAGCGCATGTCCAGGAGGTCAGCTCGCCTGCGAGAGCGGCGGCGACGCGGCAGGAGTGACGGCCGCCCGCAGCTCCTCCAGCGGCAACCCGACAGCGTCGGCAATAGCCGCCACCGTGAAGAACGCCGGCGTCGGAATCCGGCCGGTCTCGATCTTCCGGAGCGTCTCGACCGAGATCTCCGCCTCGGCGGCGACGTCGACCATGCTCCGGCCGGCCCGCGCCGCCCGCAGGGCCTGGCCGAGGCGTTCGCCTCGCTCGCGCTCTTCGTCCGTAAGTGGCACTCGCACCATGAGCGTGATTCTAATACCAGTAGTTGTCCACGGCCTGTGGACAACTCTGTGCACAGGTGTGGAAAAGGCCCCGCCGAACCGGAGTTCGGCGGGGCCCCACCACATCTAGTGCCCTCAGGCGCCCGCGGGCACCGGAAGTGGCATGCCGGGCAGGCTCTGGTCGTTCGGCACCACGCCGTCGATCAGGTAGGCCTCCACGACCTTGTCCACACCCGCGTTGCCGCCGGCGTAGATGCCGTGGTCACCCTCACCGGTGATGGTCAGCATCCGCGAACCCGCGAACGCCTTGTGCGCGCGCTTCGCGCCCTCGATCGGCGTCGCCGGGTCGTGCTCCGACTCGACGATCAGCACCGGCGGGACACCCTTGCCGTCCAGCACGGGCAGCGGGGACGGCGGCTTCTTCCAGAACAGGCACGGCTGGATGAACCAGCCGGCCCCCAGGAGCGGCAGCTGCTTGTCGATCAGCTTCTGCGAGTCCTTGATGGCGCTGTTCGGCGAGCCGGTCCACGGACCCTCGTTGCACGGGATGGTCCAGAAGCTGGCGTCGTAGGAGTCGCCGTCGGCCGGCACCATCAGCGGCTGCGCGCCGTAGGTGACGGTGCTCTTGTCCGCGGCCTTGGCCTTCTGCGCGGCCGAGGACTTGGCCGCCGCCGAAGCGGTGCCCTGGGTCAGCGTGCGGACGCTGACCAGGTAGTCGGCCAGGCCGGGGAAGGCGCGCTTCGAGTAGATCTGCGACGCGATGAACGAGTCGAGGCCGTTGGCCGAGACGGTCGAGCCGTCGGGCAGGGTGACCGCGCCCTGGGTCAGGGCGTAGCGGACCTGCTCGTAGGTCTGGCGGGCGGCCTCGCCGGTGGTGCCGAAGTGGTAGAGCTTGTCGTACTTCGCCACCCACGGGAGGAAGTCCTGCCGGAAGCGGCGCTCGAAGCCGAGCGGCTGCCAGTCGAACGACTTCTGCCAGGTCGTGGTGAACTCGGTGGCCGAGTCGAGGACGAACCGGCCGGTGCGCGTCGGGTAGGCCTGCGCGTAGTGCGCGCCCATCCAGGTGCCCGCCGAGTAGCCGACCCAGTTGATCTTGTCGCGGCCGAGCAGCACGCGCAGCAGGTCGATGTCCTTGACCGTCTGGTCGGTGTTGATCAGCGGGCCGAGCTCGCCGGACTTCTGCTGGCAGGACAGCGCCGCGTACTTCGTCGCCTGCAGGATCAGGTTCAGGTTGCCGCGGTCGCGGTCACGCGGGTCCAGGTCCGACCCGGTGCCGATGGCGCCGCCGCAGGTGATGTTGGTGCTCTTGCCGGTGCCGCGCGGGTCGAAGCCGACGATCTCCTGGTGCTCGCGCAGCTTCGTCTGGTTGCGCAGGCGGGCCGGGAAGTTGCGGCCGGGCGCGCCCGGGCCACCGGGGTTGGTGACGACGCTGGCGGTCGCGTCCTTCGTCGCCTTCAGGCGGCTGACCGCGATGGTCAGGTCGATCTGGGCGTTCGCCTGGTACCAGTTGCGCGGGGTCTTGTAGGTCGCGCACTCCATGTCCTCGGCGCCCGCGGGCGGGGCCGTCGGCAGCTCGGAGGGGACAGCGCACTGGTGCCAGTCCAGCTTCTGGTTCGCGTACTGCGCCGGGATGTTCGTGGAGTTCAGCGGCTGTTTACCGGCCGCGACCTCCTGACCTGCGAACGCAGGAGTGAACCCGGCCAGCAGGGTGCCGGCGATCGCCGGGATCACCACCGCGTAGCGGAGTCGTGTCATACGGTTGCCCCTTTTGGGTTTTTGCGCGTGCGGAGTCGGCTATTGATATCGGGCCCGTACGGGCGGGGCAACCCACGTTCGTCGGAGAGCTTTGCGCGGGGCGATCAAATCGATATCGGACAAGCGTGACTCGCTGTCACCCAGGTCTTAAGGTCAGTCAGTCGGTTACGGAAGTGTCAAGGGTGAGGTCCGATGTCGACTGTGAAGCACGACGGAAAGGTGCGCGGGTTCCAGTTCAGCCCGTGGAACCTGCTCCTGATCGTCCCGTTGCTGGTCCTGGTCACGCCACTGTTCAACATGGACGGTCCACGGCTGTTCGGGATGCCCTTCTTCTACTGGTTCCAATTCCTCATGGTCGGCGTCGGGGTGCTGAGCACCTGGATCGTCTACCTGATGACGCGGGACAAGCCGACCGTCGACGCGCCGGACAAGCTGAGCGTCGAGGACCTGGACGAGGGGGACGCTCGATGAGCAACCTGCAGTGGCCCGAGCTGATCATCTTCACGCTCCTGTTCGCCCTGGTCACCGTGCTCGGCTTCATGGCGTCGCGCTGGCAGCGCGGCAGCACGCTGGACCACCTGGACGAATGGGGACTCGGCGGCCGCAAGTTCGGCTCGTGGATCACCTGGTTCCTGCTCGGCGGTGACCTCTACACGGCGTACACGTTCGTCGCGGTGCCCGCGCTGGTGTTCAGCGCCGGCGCGCTCGGCCTGTACGCGCTGCCGTACACGATCGTCGTCTACCCGATCGTCCTGCTCCCGGCGCTGCGGATGTGGTCGGTTTCGCGGGTCCGCGGCTACGTGACCCCGGCCGACTTCGTGCGCGGCCGCTTCGGCTCGCCGATCCTGGCGCTGCTGGTGGCGATCACCGGCATCGTCGCGACCATGCCGTACATCGCGCTGCAGCTGGTCGGCCTCGAAGCCGTGCTGCGGACGATGGGCATCAACGGCTCCGGCGTCGTCGGGCACCTGCCGCTGCTGGTCGCCTTCATCATCCTGGCCTTCTACACCTACCAGTCCGGCCTGCGGGCGCCCGCGCTGATCGCGTTCGTCAAGGACATCCTGATCTACCTGGTGATCCTGGTGGCGATCATCTACCTGCCCTCGAAGCTCGGCGGCTGGTCGCACATCTTCGACGCGGCGGCGAAGAAGCTCGGCACGCCGAGCCCGACCACCGGCAAGCCGTCCGGGTCGATCCTGCTCACGGCCAACAACCAGCTGCAGTACGCGACGCTGGCCCTGGGGTCGGCGCTGGCGCTGTTCCTGTACCCGCACTCGCTGACCAGCGTGCTCGCCTCGCGCGGCCGCAGCGTGATCAAGCGGAACATGGTCGCGCTGCCGGCGTACTCGCTGGTGCTCGGCCTGCTGGCGCTGCTCGGTTACGTGGCGATCACCGCCGGCGTCAAGCCGCTGACGAACGCGGCGACCGGCAAGGCGGACGGCAACACGATCGTCCCGGTCCTGTTCGACAACCAGTTCTCGTCTTGGTTCGCCGGCATCGCGTTCGCCGCGATCGGCATCGGCGCGCTGGTGCCGGCCGCGATCATGTCGATCGCCGCAGCCAACCTGTGGACCCGCAACATCTATAAGGAGTACATCCGCAAGAACGCGACCCCCGCCGAGGAAGCGAAGCAGGCCAAGCTCGCTTCGCTGGTCGTCAAGCTCGGCGCGGTGGCCGTGATCATCCTGATCGACCCGCAGTTCTCGATCGACCTCCAGCTCATCGGCGGCGTGCTGATCCTGCAGACGCTGCCGGCCGTGGCGCTCGCGCTGTACACGCGCTGGTTCCACCGCTGGGGCCTGATCGCGGGCTGGATCGTCGGCATCGGCTGGGGCCTGATCATGCTGTACGGCATCCCCAACCCGGCCAACGGCAAGCTCCACTTCGGCGGTTCGGCGCTGGCGCTGGGCAACATGTCGATCTTCGGCTGGCACCCGTTCGCGGGTTCCCAGGTCCAGATCTACGTCGGTTTCGTGGCGCTGATCGCCAACCTGGTGGTCGCGGCGATCGTCACGGTGATCGCCCGGCAGCTGAAGGTGTTCAACGGAACCGACGACACCAACGCCGAGGACTACCACGCCGACGAGAACGACAAGGACCTCCGCCCGATCGGCGTCCACTAGGTCCACTGTGGACGGATGATCGCCCGGGAAACGAGGTAGAGCACCAGCCCGTTGAGCAGGTGCCAGAGGAAGTGCGTGCCGGCCGGGACGTAGTCACACACGTCCCGGTCGAGCGTGCGCAAGCTCAGTGAGAGCGCGAAAACCGCGCCCGCGACGGCGAACTGCGGCCAGGCGGTGTCCCGCTGGAAGGCGAGCACCACGGCGAAGACGCCGAGGCCGATCAGCGCGGAGAGGTAGAGCCCGCCGCCCAGCAACGCGGTGGCCGCGGTCAGCACGAGAAACGCCGGCGCGGCCACCCACGCCCACCGCGTGCTCCAGAACTCCCGCACGAACACCACGGCGTACACCAGCACGAAGACGAGGATGGCGCCCGAGTCCGCGGCGCCCGCCCACCGCGTCGCCAGCACGTGGAAGACGCTGCTGGCCACGAAGACGAGCCCGATCAACCCGGCGAGCACCCGACCGGTCCGGTTCCCCGCGGCCAGCCGCCACACCAGCACCGCGGCCACCAGGAAAGCGAGGTTGCTGAGACTGTTGAGCGGTTCACCCCAGAGCCCGGGCGCGAGGCGTTCGCAGTACCCGTCGACGTAGTCCGTCACACCACCAGCCAACCACGGCTAGCGTGCGGGGTATGAGCGACGCCATCAGCCGGTTCCCGGTGACCGAACTGGAAGACCTGCCCGACGACCTGCGCGAGCGCGTCGGCGTGATCGCCGAGAAGTCCGGGTTCACGCCGAACATCTTCCGCGCCCTCGGCCACCGCCCCGCCGAGCTGCGCGCGTTCCTCGACTACCACGACGCGCTGATGGAACGCAGCGACGGGCTCACCAAGGCGGAGCGCGAGCTGGTCGTCGTCGCCACGTCCGGCGCCAACCACTGCACGTACTGCGTCGTCGCCCACGGCGCGATCCTGCGCATCCGCGCCAAGGACCCGGAGTTGGCCGATCGGGTGTCGAGCAACCCGTGGCAGGTGGAGCTGGACGAGCGCGGCCGCGCGATCGTCGATCTGGCCCTGGCCCTCGCCCGGGACTCCGCCCTGTTCGGCGAAGGTGACCTCGAAGCCGCCCGCAACGCCGGCCTGACCGAAGACGAGATCTGGGACATCGGCGCGATCACGGCGCTGTTCGCGATGTCGAACCGCCTCGCCCACCTCACCGCGCTGCGGCCGAACCCGGAGTTCTTCCTGCTCGGCCGCGTCCCGCGCTAGAACGCCAGGCGCCAGGTTTCGTCGGTGAGCTTCGGGCCCCAGTCGTCGAACTCCGTCTCGGCGACCAGCCGGAACCCCACCGCGCGGTAGATCGACCGCGCGGCGTCGAGGATGGACACCGTCGACAGCTCCATCGCGCGGTAGCCCTGCGCCCTGGCGAACGCCACGCACTCGGTCACCAGCCGCTTGCCGACACCGTGGCCGCGAGCCGACGGCTCGATCAGCAGCAACCGGATCTTCGCCGTGTCCGCGTCCGGTCCCCGGCCGCAGCCGATGCTGCCCACCCGCTCGCCGTCGAGCTCGGCGATCCAGAACGCCTGCCGCGGGTTGCCGGTGTTGTCGAGGAAGTCCGCGGCGAGCCGGGCGACGAGCGCTTCGAACGGGGCGCCGAAGCCGTACTCGCGGGCGTACAGCGCGCCGTGCCGCTCCACCACCCATCCGAGGTCGCCCGGTCGTGGCGGGCGGAGGACGAGAGCCGGGTCGCGGCGGCAGTCGCCGACCAGGTCGCCGATCGTGCGCATCGCCGTCAGGAGGCGCTGCTGGTCTTCGTCGGCGAAGCGGCGCAGCAGCCCGCCGATCTGGTCGGTCGACCGGCGGTTCAGCACCGCGAAGGCGTCCCGGCCCGCCGCGGTCGGGCGCACGAGCTGGCGGCGGGCGTCCTCCTCGGACCGTTCGCGCACGACCAGCCCGCGGGACTCGAGGCGCGCGAGCAGCCGGCTGGCGTAGCCGGCGTCGAGGTCGAGCCGTTTCCGCAGGTCCGTGACCGGAAGCGGGTCCTGGTGGGCGAGTTCGAAGAGCACGCGGGCTTCCGGCAGCGAGTACTCGGCGTCCGCCGGTCCTTCGTCGAGCACGCCGATGACCGACGTGTAGAGCCGGTTGAAGGCGCGGACCGCGGCCACCCGGTCGGCCAGTTGAGCGTCGTTCATTGACCACCTCAACAAGTTCGTTGACGAAGTCAAAGATTACTGCGGAGGGCGCCGCCCGCAAGAGGTTTACCGGGGAAATGGGAAGCCCCGCGATGCTGCCAGGTCGGGGGTCCGCCAGCATCACGGGGTCGTACTGGGTATCGACGCCCCTCCGGGCGGCGTTACACCATGAGCACGATGTGGCCTAGGTCACTCGAATGGGCGACCGCCACGGGGTGAAGAGATCAGCGCATGTAGCCCGAGCGAGCCTGCGCGATCGCGATGAGTTCCTGACGGACCGTCGCGGTGGCGGCGGTGTCGATCGCCCGGTTCAGCGCCCGGCGAGTGCGAACCTCGGCGCGACGGGCACGGAGCTTGGCGGCGATGTTGTTCATCGGTTTCTGCATCCCCTTCGAGGGTCTTGGTGGCTTGTAGGTCTAGTATGCGCCGTTTTCCCCAAGAACGCCAACGAATATCCGGTGACTTGGCGCACTTGCCGATGAATCATCGGCAAATTTGGGTATCGGCCGGAGAGATCGCGGGTGGCGCCGGTCACCGCGAAGCAACCCGCTAGAGACTTCTAGCGGTATCTAGTAGAAACGCAAGACACTCTTAGTGACGCTCATAGATCGCGAGACAGCGGTAAAAGCCCAGGTCAGTCGCGGCCGAGCAGGTAGTGGCCGAAGTGCGGCACGGTGAAGGCGATCTGCCCCCGCTCGGCGGAGTACACGAGGCCCTTCTTCATCAGGCTGTCGCGCGCCGGCGAGAGCGACGACGGCTTCCGCCCCAGGAACACGGCGACGTCGGCGGTGCCGGCGGGCTCGTCGCGGCCTTGGGTCAGCGAGGCCATCGCCTGGAGGTACTCCCGCTCGGCCGGCGTCGCCCGCTCGTAGCGCGACCCGAAGAAGCCGACCGCCAGCTCGGACTCCGCCTCGGGCGCCGCGACCTGGACGTCCTTGACGGTGATCGGGTCGGACGGCGCCGCGTCCCAGGCCGCCTTGCCGTAGGCCTGGATGAAGTAGGGGTAGCCGCCGGACGCGTCGAAGAGGGCGTCGAGGGCCTCCGGCTCGATGCCGGCGTCTTCGCGTTCGATCGGTGCCATCACGGCGAAGTCGGCGTCCTCGCGGCTGAGCCGGTCGATGCGCGCGTACCGGAAGAGCCGCTCGGAGTAGGACTTCGACGCCGAAAGAACGGCGGGCACGTGCGGCAGCCCGGCCCCGACGACGACGAGCGGCGCCCCGGACTGCGAGAGCTCGTGGCAGGCCGCGCACAACGCCGAGACGTCGTCCGGCTGCAGGTCCTGGATCTCGTCGATGAGCAGCGCAACGCCGGTGCCGACGTCCGCGGCCAGCTCGGCGACGTCGGTGAACAACTCGACGAGGTCGATCTCGATGTCCCCGGAGTCGGCCCGCCCCTGCGCGGCGGGCACGTCGATGCCCGGCTGCCACCGGTCGCGCAGCTTGGCATCGGGCTTGTTGGCCCGCAGCGCAAAGGCCTTCAGGACCCCGAGCACCTCTTCGACCCGATCCGGCGCCCGATGCCGCACGGCGAGGTCTCGGATGGCCCGGTGCAGCGCGGCGGACAGCGGCCGCCGCAGCTCGGCGTCCGGCCGCGCCTCGATCTTCCCGGCCCCCCACTTGTGCCGCACGGCCATCGCCCGCAGCTCCCCGAGGAGGACGGTCTTCCCGACCCCACGAAGGCCGGTGAGCACGAGACTGCGTTCGGGCCGCCCCCGCGCAACGCGTTCGAGAACCACTTCGAAGGCCTTGAGCTCGCGCTCCCGCCCGGCCAGCTCGGGCGGCCGCTGCCCGGCGCCCGGCGCGAAGGGATTGCGGATGGGGTCCACTCTGCCAAGCTATCGGCGTTTCTAGCGTGAGCCCGATATTCCGCCATAGACGCCTAGCGCGTGTCGCGCAGGTTCGACCGGATGGCCGTACATAGAGACGAACAGGTCTGCAGCCCTGCTCGTCCCTACCCCCAGTGCGCCCTTACGACGCACCACTAGTCACCCAGGTTCCGGTCCGCGTAGATCTTCATCGCATCCCGGACGAACCCGGCCGTCGGGCCTTCGAGCCCGTACCGCGGGTCGTCCACGTACAACTGCCCGAGGCCCGCGAAGTACCCCGCGGACACCGACGAAACCGCCGGCCGGAGCCACTCGTGCAGCCGCCGCGTGATCGCCTGGACCTCGTCGGAGTCCGGGGCGAGGCCGGACGCCGCTTGGAACGCGGCCACGATGTCGCGCTGCTCCTGCTGGTGGGCCTCCTTCTCCGCGGCCGACAACGAGCTCCACCACTGGTCGCCGCGCCGGTACGCGTCAGCGCCCCAGCGGCGCGTGACCTCCTCCTCGTAGCGGGTGTGGTCGAAGCCGTCGAACACCTCTTCTGCCATCAGTCGTTCACCTCCCTTCAGTTTCCGGAGGGTCGTACGGACCGACTCGATCTGCCGTCCGATCCGCCGCTGCTCCCCTTCGAGCAGCTCCAGGTGGGTCTCCAGCGCCGCGGCGCTGTCCTGCTGCCCGTCGAGCACCCCGGCGATCGCCGGCAGGCCGAGGCCGAGCTCGCGCAGCAGCAGGATCCGCTGCAGCCGGACGAGCGCCTGCTCGTCGTAGTAGCGGTAGCCGTTGCTGCCGACCCGGCTGGGTTCGAGCAGGCCGACCGCGCCGTAGTGGCGCAGCGTCCGGCTCGTGGTCCCCGCCGAGCGGGCGATGTCCTGGATCGACCACTCCATGTCGTCGACGATAGAAGTTGACGCAGCGTCAAGGTCAACCGCTAAGTCTCTATAAGACTATCTAGAACCAAGGCTATAAAGAGCCAGAAAGCCCGATGAGGATTCGAGCACGGGCCGAGCGGGCATCCACGGAGTAGGTTCGACCAGGCAGCGGCCCGTACGAGGAAGGCTATGACCGTGATACTCCGTCGAGTGGCCCGTCCCCTGCTCGCCACGATCTTCGTGACGGGCGGGATCAATGCGCTGAGGCAGGCCGAGGGCCACGCCAAAGCGGCGGAACCGTTCCTCAACAACGCGCTCGACAAGTTCGGCGACAAACTCCCGGAGCAGATCCCGCGGGACCCGGTGACGCTCGTCCGGATCGACGCCGCGGTGAAGATCGGTGCCGGTCTCGCGCTCGCATCCGGCAAGGCGCCGCGGCTCGCGGCGGGGCTGCTCCTCGGCAGCCTGGTGCCGACGACGCTTTCGACGCACAGCTTCTGGACCATCAAGGACCCGGGCGAGCGTCAGCAGCAGCAGGTCCAGTTCTTCAAGAACGCCAGCCTGGCCGGTGGCCTGCTGCTCGCGGTGGCCGACACGCACGGGAAGCCGTCGGCGGCCTGGCGCGCGAAGCACGCGGCGAAGGACGTCGGCGCCGCGGCCGGGAAGCTGAGCCGCAAGGCCGAGAAGCGGGCGAACAAGCTCGCGAAGCGGGCGCAGAAGGCGCTCCCCAACTGAGCCTACGCGTAAGTGCCACCCTCGGGTGGCACTTACGCGTAGGGGCTACTTCTCCAGGATCGCGGTGACGCCCTGGCCGCCGGCCGCGCAGATGGAGATCAGGCCGCGGCCGGACCCCTTCTCGTGCAGCAGCTTCGCCAGGGTCGCGACGATCCGGCCGCCGGTCGCGGCGAACGGGTGCCCGGCCGCCAGCGACGAGCCGTTGACGTTCAGCTTGGCCCGGTCGATCGCGCCGAGTGGCTCGTCCAGCTCCAGCTTCTCCTTCGCGAACGCCGGGTCCTCCCACGCCTTGAGCGTGGCCAGCACCTGCGACGCGAACGCCTCGTGGATCTCGTAGAAGTCGAAGTCCTGCAGCGAAAGCCCGGCGCGCGCGAGCATCCGCGGCACGGCGTAGGCGGGCGCCATCAGCAGGCCCTCGTCGCCGTGGACGTAGTCGACGGCCGCGGTCTGCGAGAACGTCAGGTAGGCCAGCACCGGGAGCTTGTGCGCCTTGGCCCACTCGTCCGTGGCCAGCAGAACCGTCGACGCACCGTCGGTCAGCGGCGTCGAGTTGCCCGCCGTCATCGTGCCCTCGGGGCCGCCGAAAGCCGGCTTGAGCTTGGCGAGCTTCTCCGCCGTCGAGTCCGGCCGCAGGTTCTGGTCGCGCGCGAGCTTGAGGAACGGCGTGACGAGGTCGTCGAAGAACCCGCGGTCGTAGGCGGCGGCGAGCTTCTGGTGACTGCTCGCGGCCAGTTCGTCCTGCGCCTCGCGGGTGATTTCCCAGACCTTCGCCGTCAGCGCGGCGTGCTCGCCCATCGACAGGCCGGTGCGCGGCTCCTCGTTGCGCGGGATCGCCGGGACGATGTGCCCGGGCCGGATCTTCGCGACGAGCTTGAGGCGGTCGCCGAGCGTCTTGGCCGCGTTGAGCTGGATGAGGATCTGACGCAGGTCCTCGTTGACGGCGAGCGGCGCGTCGCTGGTCGTGTCGACGCCGCCGGCGATGGCCGAGTCGAGCTGGCCGAGTGCGATCTTGTTGGCGACGTTCACGATCGCCTGCAGGCCGGTGCCGCACGCCATCTGGACGTCGGACGCGGGCGTCGCGGGCGAAAGCTTGCTGCCCAGCACGCTCTCGCGGGCCAGGTTGAAGTCCTTCGAGTGCTTGAGCACGGCGCCGGCGGCGACCTCGCCGATCACCTCGCCCTGCAGCGAGAAGCGGCTGACCAGGCCGTCGAGGGCGGCGGTGAACATGTCCTGGTTCGACGCCTTCGCGTACGGCCCGTTGGACCGCGCGAAGGGGATCCGGTTGCCCCCGATGATGGCGACCTTGCGCACGGCGGGTGTCTTCTTCGGCGGCATGACTTCACCTCTCTGGTCGTGTCCCTCACACTTTAACCTACTCGGGAGTAGGTTAGACTGCGACGTGACGCAGACTGCACGGGAGGCAACCGATGGCTGACAGGTACCAGCAGTTCACGAAAACCCCGTTGGGGAAGTTCGTGGTGCCGAAGCTCGGCCTGCCGAACCCCGCGACGCTGCGCCGCTACCAGCCCGGGCAACCCGCCCTCGAGGGTCCCGCACTTCTCGGCGCCGCGCCCGGCGGCCGGCTCGAGAAAACCCTTCGCGACCAGCTGGCCGACGCCGGTATCGAGGTGATCGCCTCGGCTGCCGACCGGCACGCGGCGCTCGTCTTCGACGCCACCGGCGTCACCGACCCGG
This sequence comes from Amycolatopsis sp. NPDC003861, assembly GCF_053605405.1. Classification (NCBI taxonomy): domain Bacteria; kingdom Bacillati; phylum Actinomycetota; class Actinomycetes; order Pseudonocardiales; family Pseudonocardiaceae; genus Amycolatopsis; species Amycolatopsis sp. NPDC003861. The sequence goes on along the minus strand of NZ_JBSGJD010000004.1, from coordinate 103,607 downwards.
CCCGGCTGCGCGAGGTGTACGACTTCTTCCACCCGGTGATCCGCAGCGTCGGCCCGTCCGGCCGGGTCGTCGTGCTGGGCACGCCGCCGGAGCAGGTCGAAGGCCGCGAGCGGATCGCTCAGCGCGCGCTCGAAGGATTCATCCGTTCGGTGGGCAAGGAGCTGAAGCGCGGCGCGACCGCCCAGCTCGTGTACGTCGCCGAGGGCGCCGAAGAGGCCACGGACTCGACGCTGCGCTTCCTGCTCTCGGCGAAGTCGGCGTTCGTCGACGCGCAGGTCATCCGGATCGGCACCGAAGGCAAGACGGCTTCGGCGCCGTCGAACTGGGAAAAGCCCCTCGACGGCAAGGTCGCCCTGGTCACCGGCGCGTCCCGCGGCATCGGCGCGGCGATCGCCGAGGTGCTGGCCCGCGACGGCGCGCACGTCGTCGCGCTCGACATCCCCGCCCAGGGCGGTGACCTGTCGAAGGTGGCGAACAAGGTCGGCGGGTCGTCGTTGCAGCTCGACATCACTTCGCCGAGCGCGCCCGCGAAGCTCGCGGAGTACTTGAAGGAGCGTCACGGCGGCGTCGACATCGTCGTGCACAACGCGGGCATCACGCGCGACAAGACGCTGGGCAACATGAGCGAAAGCGCGTGGGACTCGGTGATCGCCGTCAACCTCGCTTCGCAGCTCGCGGTGAACGACAAGCTCCTCGCCGATCGCGTCCTGAACGAGAACGGCCGCATCATCGGCGTCTCGTCGATCGCGGGCATCGCCGGCAACGTCGGCCAGACGAACTACGCGACGTCGAAGGCGGGCGTCATCGGCATGGTGAACGTCGGCGCGCCGCAGCTCGCGGCGTACGGCGGCACGATCAACGCCGTCGCGCCCGGGTTCATCGAGACCAAGATGACGGCCGCGGTGCCGCTGTTCATCCGCGAGGCCGGGCGGCGGCTGTCCAGCCTCGGCCAGGGCGGGCTGCCGGTCGACGTCGCCGAGACGATCGCCTGGTACGCGAACCCGGCGTCGGCCGCGGTGAACGGCAACGTGGTCCGCGTCTGCGGCCAGGCCCTGCTGGGGGCGTGACGTGGCGATCCGCGAACTCGACAGCACGCCGAGCCTGGCCACGCTGTACCCGAAGGCCCTGCTCGGCGGCGTCCTGCGCAAGCCGTCGGGGGGCGAGCTGCCGGACACGGAGCTGGTGCGCACCGGCGTCGTCGTCGACCCGGCCCACCTGGCCGCGTACACCACGGTGTGCGGCTTCCGGCTGAGCGACGAGCTGCCGGCGACGTACCCGCACATGCTGGCGTTCCCGCTGCAGATGGCGCTGATGACCGAGCCGGGGTTCCCGTTCCCGCTGCTCGGCATGGTGCACGTGGCGAACCGGATCACCCAGCACCGCGCGCTGCGGGTGGGCGAGCCGCTGACCGTGCGCGTGCGGGCGGAGAACCTGCGTCCGCACGAGAAGGGGCGTCAGTTCGACGTCATCAGCGAAGCCCAGGCCGGCGACGAGACGGTGTGGACGGACGTCAGCACGTACCTGCGTCGCGGAGGCTCGTCGGGTGCTTCTTCGCGGCGTGAGCAGCTGGCGCCGCCGACCCCGGACGCGATCTGGCGCATCCCGGGCGACATCGGACGGCGCTACGCGGAGGTGTCGGGCGACCGCAACCCGATCCACCTGCACCCGCTGACGGCCCGCTTGTTCGGCTTCCCGGCGGCGATCGCCCACGGCATGTGGACGAAGGCCCACGCGCTGGCCGCCTTCGAAGGCCGGCTGCCGGAGGCGTTCACCGTGGACGTCCGCTTCAAGCAGCCGGTGCTGCTGCCGGCCAAGGCCGCCTTCACGTCCTGGCCGGTGGACGACGGCTGGGCGTTCGAGCTGTGGAGCAAGTCGAAGCCGCACCTGGAGGGGACGATCAGCTCACTCTGACGGCTTCCAGACCGCGCCTTCGATGAGGTCGTTGAAGCCGAGCCAGACGAGGTTCATCAGCCAGGAGGCGAGGACGCCGTCGGAGATGTCGGGGTGGTCGAGGGCCCAGTCGGCCAGGGACTCGGCTCCCCCGACCAGCGAGGCGGCCAGGCCTTCGCCGGAGAACTCGGCTTGCTCGCCGACGCCCTTGCGGGTGCCGGCGGACACGACGAGCGCGGCGACGAGCTGGATCGCGCGCGCCCGCATGTCGGTGATCTCCGCGGCGAAGGCGCCGCCGACGGTGAGGGCCTGGCGGTGCAGGACCGTCCAGGACTCGCGGTACTCGGCGACGAAGCGGTAGAAGGACCGCAGGCCGTGCCAAAGCTGCATGTCCGGCGGCAGGTCGGGCTGAACGCCGGCCTGGATGGCCTCGAGCAGGCGCGTCGCCTCGCGGCGGATGCACGCGCCGAAGAGGTCTTCCTTCGAGCCGAGGTAGGTGTAGATCATCGGCTTGGAGACACCGGCGACGTCGGAGATCTCGTCCATCGACGCGGCGTGGTAGCCGTGGCGCGAGAAGACCTGGACGGCGGCGTCCAGGATCTGCCGCTCGCGCACGGCACGCGGCAGCCGCCGGGCCCGCTCGGGCGGACGCTGATCTTCCTCTGACACGCTGGACCTCCTCGTTGCTGCCCGGAGACGGTACCGGCAGTGGACCCGTCAGGGTGATTTCGGCACGCTTGCCCGCCTACCTACTGGCAAGTAGTATTACCCTCGAGTAACTGGGAGAGGGGTGACCATGGCCGAAAACGCCGGGATGACCAGCGCCGATCGGATCGCGGAGCTCCGCGGCACGGCACTGCTCGACGCCCTGGAGCGGCTCGACCCGCTGGGCCCGGAGGCCCACGCCCTCGACGTCAACACCCTCGTCGAAGCCCTCGACCCGGCCGAGCTCCGCAAGGACGACTTCCGCCGGTTCCTGAATGTCCTGCTCACGCTGGCATCCCGCGCACCGGCGTTCGACCTGAGCAAGGTCGAGCCGGCCCGCTTCGCGTCCCTGGTGGCCTCGGCGTCGCGTGCGCAGCTGGAGAGCGTCGTCGCGGACAGGGCCCTGCGAGAGCGCGTGCTGGACGAGATCTTCGCCCGCATGGGCGCCCACATCAGGCCGGACCGAGCCCGCGACGTGCAGGCGGTGGTCCACTGGCGCCTGTCAGGAGGAGCGGGAGAGGGCGGCTTCGACCGCTACGAGACGACGATCGCCCACGGGTCCTGCACGGTGAGCAGGTCGATGCACGCCACCCCGCGAGTAACGATCACCATCGCCCCGGCCGACTTCTTCCGTCTCATCACGCACCAAGCAACCCCGGCGGTGTTGTTCGTCACGGGAAGAATCAAGGTAAAAGGCGACCTCGCCTTCGCGGCGGGGCTGATCGGTTTCTTCGACTTACCAAAGCCCGTATAGTCCGCCCGTGCCCCGAAACGCGAGATGGCGCCGCCCCCGCACCCTTCGCGGCGGCCACGCGGTGAACGCGTTCGCGGAGAAGCTGGTCATCGGCCGCCTGACGCCGTCCCAGTTCGTCCAGGTGTTGGAAACGTTGCACATGCTGGGCTCCGCGGGCGCCGGCATCGAGCTGAGTTCCCTGTCGACGGACGTCCTGGTGGACGTGGTCCGCAAGGCATCCCGCGAGCAGTTGAAGGCCATCGCGTCTCATGCCGAGCTGCGATCGGTGTTTTTGGACGAGATCTTTCGTCGAATGTCGGAGCATTTCTCGCCGTCGCGTGCCCGCCACGTCGACATAGTAGTTTCGTGGCGCTTTTCGGAGGGCACCGGAGAGGACGGCTACGACCGTTTTCAAACCGTCATCGAGGACGGCGTGTGCGTGTCATCGACAGACCTGTCCCGGACGCCGGACACGACGATCACACTGTCGGTGGACGACTTCATCAGGATGGCCACGGGCAACGCCGCGGTGGCAGCGATGTTCGTGACGGGCCGGGTGAAGGTCAAGGGCGAGTACGCCCCCGCGGTGCGGTTCTCGAGCTACTTCGACATCCCCAAGCCATCCGTGGACTAACGGTCGGTTGTCGCCGAATCAGCGGCTAAAACAGACGCGCGTCGGCCACCTTCTCAAGGGCATTGCTCGGCTGCTGCTGCCGACGAAGGGGCTTGCTGCTCTTGGTCACATCCCAAGCGCCGTTCACCGCCTCGTCGAGTGCTGCCTCGTCGAGTTCGAATCCCAAGGCCGCGGCCAGCACGTGCGCGGCGAGCCTGGGTGGGATGGCGTTGCCGATCTGCTGCGAAATATCGCCGCCCTGCCACGGGTAGTCGAGCGGAAACGTCTGCAGGCGTCCCGCCTCTTGGGGACTGAAACGTGGCAGCTCCTGCTCGTCACGTGTGACCAGACGGTTCCGTGAAACCTTGCCGGTCACGGTGGCGGCCGGTTCCTCGGAGGTACGCCTGCCCCGAGCCTTGGGGTCTCCGCCGGTGCCGTAGTTGGAGATCACCACGTAGGGTGACTCGCGCTTGACCGCCTCGCCCATGGTCGCCCATGGGAGCAGGGCCGGGTCTCCCTGAGTCGCGGGCACGCCTTTGCGGTACAAGCGGTGCGTCGGTTTAGGAAGGCTCGGCGTACGGTCCCGTCGTGCGATGAGGATCGCCCGACGGCGCGTCTGCGGCACCCCGAACATCTCGGTATGCAGGATGCCGCAATCGGCCTTGTAACCGACTCCGGCCAGCGCTTCTCGCACGGCGTACCACACTGGTAGGACGGCAGGCACCTGCTCGAGCACGATCGCGTCGTACGGACGTCCGTTTCGGACGGCCTCGAGCGCCCACCTGAGCGGCTCCAGCACCAGCCCCGTCCGGTCGTCGTCCAGCTCGGCCAGGTTGTCCTTGACGTCTTCACCCGCCGCCATGCGTTTGACGAACCTGAGCACCTGGTCCAACGCGCGCCTACCTGCCCCGCCGCCGGCCACTGTGTATGTCTGGCACGGCGGACCACCGGCGAGAACAGTGGCCGTTTCGAAGTCCGATGGCTTGTGCTTGCGAACGTCTTCGTGCCAGGTCCGGAGTCCTGCCGCGGCGCGAGTGGCGCAGGCATTGGCGTCCCACTCGATCCCGTCCACGTCGAGCCCGAGCCAGTGTGCGGCGACATCCAGCCCACCTGGGCCTGCAAAAAGATCCACCATGTGGATCCGCCCGGACGGGCCTGAGGTGGACGGTTCAAGGAGCATGCGGGTGAGCCTATCTCGTGCACCCGCAGGAGCGGAGTAGACGCGGTCAGGTGGCGTCCAGCACTTCGCGAATCGCCTGTCCGACTGCACGACCCACCGGTGGCGGTGTGGCGTTGCCGACCTGGCGGTATCGACTGGTCTTGCCCCCCGACAGTTGCCAGTCCTCCGGGAACCCCTGGAGCAGAGCAGCCTGCTCGACGGTCAGCTTGACCATACCCACAGGCCCGGCTTCGGGCTGCCAGCGGAAATCGGAATCCGGCGGCAGGTCGGCGAGGGCGCCGCCGTTCACCCCCATGGTGGCCCACCGGCGCTTGGAGCCCGAGGGGCCCAGATCCGGGCCGCCGCGCTCCCATGAGCCTCCGACCAGAGTGGGGGCGAGCTGGTTGGCCTGCGCGGCCCAGTCGTCCGCCTGAGTCCATCCCCGGGACGCCATGGATGTCCGAAGCACTTCACCCACCGAAGGTGGCGGAGGCAGCACCGGAGGCATCCGGAACTTGTCTCCTGCCCCACCCTTGAACGCGACGAGAAAGCCGTGTGGGCGTTCCTGTGATACTCCGTAGTCGGACGCATCGACAACGAACCACCGTACGTCGTAGCCGAGGTGCTCGAGTTCCTTCTCGACTTCTTCACGTGCCTCGGCGTACTTGTCCTTCTCCACCAATTCCGACAAGTTCTCGACGAGCAACGCGCGCGGCTGCATTCCCGGCACAAGCCAGGTCGTGGCGCGGAGAAGCTCCAGTTCGACGTCGCTGCCGCGACTGCGGTTGTTCGTTGCCGACCCCTGCACTCGAGGCAGCCCCGCCGACAACAGATCCACGTCGTATAAACGCCGGTCGTCCGACGACGGGTCGAACTCGAGCAGGTCCATCTGCTGCACGTTCCACGTCGGCCGGTTGAAGCTCAGGGTCTTGCACGGCGCCTCGAAGTTGTCGAGCAGCAGGACCGGGTCGAAGCCCGCCTGTTCGAGTCCGAGCGCAAGTCCGCCCGCGCCCGCGCAGACCTCGACTGATTCGAGACGTTTGTCCGTCGAAAAACGATGCTTCGACGGGGATACCTGTGGCATTCGGTCCCCTCCCTCAGGTGGTCATGATGTGGTCGCGTTCGTTTGTTCGGATGGCTCGCGGACTAGTCGGGTTCTGTCCGCTTCGACCTGTCTCGAAGTGGCGCTTCCGACAGGAGCTTCTCGAACAGCGGCACCAAGGCGTCGACGGAATTCGGGTCGACAGCGCCATCTTCAGGGCCGTCGGGCAGCCGATCCCAGGGAACCGGGGGCATGGAGGCGGAATCGGCGATCCAGCTGCGAAGCGCGTCGCCATCGGCCGGGCTTTCCGGCGCCAAGACGTCGAACACCAGCGTGCTGCCGGCCGCGTTGACCGCTTTGGACAGCGCGTTGACGTGGTCCGAGCCCCTGGACACGTTGTCGTCGGCGAGTCGCCGGATCACCCTCAGCATCGCCGCCGCGGTCGGACGGTGATCGATCACATCGGACCGCATGATGCTGTTCGGTGTGTCCTGGTAGACGAAGACGGTCTCGACGGGCCCGTAATCGGCACCGTCGCGAAACAGCTCTGCGGCCCACCACAGCCGGGCGAACGCCTGCACATAGTGCAGCCCACAGAAGCGCGTGGTTTTTGCGATCTCCGCTCCCTTGTGGCGCCACACCACGTAATCGGGTGCGACGAGCATGGCGAGGTAGTTCCAAAGGCCCTTCTCCGCGGCCTCGGCACGGGTCATCCGCAACGTCGCGTGCAGGCGCGGTGCGAGCCAGGCATCGGCCTGGTCGGCTCGGTCCTCGAAGCGGCTCATGGCCTCCTCGACGAGCTCACGCACCGGCGCCGTCCGCCACCGGAGATCATGATCCGGCAGAGCTACGGCGACTTTCCGTAGAGCCGTCTGAGGTGGCGTTTCCTGCCCTGCCTGCATACCGCGGCTGAGGTACTTCGTGACGGCCGCGTCGGACAGGTGACCGAGGACGGCGGGAAAATTCACGGCAGGTGCGTCAGTCACCGGACGCCGTCCTTTTCCTGGCGGTGGACGGCCCGGACGGCGTTGGTCAGCTTCTTGGTCACCTGGCTGCGCTTGCCCGCCGCGTACTGGATGTTCGTCTGTAGCTCGGACCACCCGGAGCCACTGACGCGACGGTCGTCGATGTCGAACAGCGCGTCGGTGAGCTGCCTGCCGGGCAGCACATCCGGCAACATCATGCGGAGGACGGGGTCCCGCCAGCCGGTCGGCATGATCGGCGTGCCGTCGTCATCGACATCGAGTTCGCTGGTCGCGGCGTGGAACATCGCCGTCCACACGTCCTGGGCGATCTGGCTCGAGGTCAGGTCGCGCAGGAGCTTCTCCATCGGCGAACCGCCCGTGCCGTTGAGCACTTCGATCACCCCTTCCACGGCGGTGGTGTTCAGGTAGACGGTCGGTGTGTCGGCGACCGTTTCGACGATCCACAGCGAGTCCTTGAACGGCCGTAGCCACTCTTCCGGCCCCTCGCGGAAGTCCGTTTGCACGATCGCGATCTCATGCTGACGTCGAGGCGTTGCCGCCTTGAGATCGATGTACCAGTCGATGTCCGGGGCGCCGATCATGCGTCCCCGCACACCGTCGACTTCGGCCACCACGGTCAGTGCCAAGACGGCCCGGTTGAAGTGACGGTCGTGGACCAACTCGATGGTCCCGTGCCATTCGCCGTTGTGACCGGGTGTCAGCTTGGCAACGCTGCGTGCGTTGGTCACCGTCTCCGAAAGCACCGCCAAGCAGTCGATGTCGGACCAAGGGCCGTCGGCGATTTCCGCCGAGGGCAGCGATGCCTTCAGTTCGATTCGGGCGACATCCCATTCGTCGCGTCCGGTCTCGTGGAGCGCCACGGTGCGCTCCGGCTTGGACACGCGGGAGTACGGCAGGTCCCTGCCGTCGACCGTGACGGCCGCGACTTCGAAGTCCACCGCCCCGAACAGGGTCGGGTAGGGGAAGATCGGCTTCACGCCGCACCTCCACGCGCTTTCTGGATGTCGACGACCAAACGGGCGAGCGTGCCCGACACGGGGTGACTCGATGGATCGGTGACGCCGGAGAAGGTCGCCGACCGCACGCCCGGCTCGACGACGAGATTGCCGTTCTCCTCGTGGCAGTTCTCGGCGGCAGCCAGCTCTTTCCACTCGACCGCGGGCTTGCCCCCCGATCGCACGTCGAACTTCGCCACAGGTGTCAGCAACCACGGATCATCGGCCTCCGGCAGCTTCAGATCGACCCAGACGTTCCAGGCGCCGGTGCCGTCAACGTGCCCTCGGATGTTGCGCACGGTAGGGACATTCTGGGTTCGGTGAACCCCACGGGGACCTAACCCGTCGAGCTTCAGCAGCTCCCGCAACGTCGCGGGGCCACCTTCCGAGCTGGTGACGCGACGACCGACGAGCCTGCGGACCGCGTCCTCGATTTCGACACGGAATTCGCGCAGTCGGCTTACTGCTCCCCTCGCGTACACCGAGGTCAGCTCCTCGGTGTGTTCCCACCGATCGTGTTCGGGGGGTTCGGATGCTCGAAGAAACTGTTCGGCGAAGTCGACGTCGTCCGCCTTCCGGTCGGTGGCCGATCCGGCGAGCAGGACCGCGTGGAATCGTGTCGCACCGAGCGGAAGATCGCGGGGTCGCCGCTTCATGATCGTCATCCGAGTGCCTCGCATGTAGACGACTTGGTTGGCGGACTCGTCGTCGTCCTCGGCGGTGGTGAGGAGCAGAACAGCCAGGTGCTCCCTGCCCTTCTTCTGCCCGCCGGATTCTCCTCGACGGGGCGGTACGACGAGTCGGACGTCGGCGCGGGCAACCTGGTTGCCGGACGTCAGTTCGTCGACGGTCTCGTCGTCGAGGTACGCCTGAAACGCCCGGCTCAGGGCAGCGTGGGATTCGCGTGGGTCGACTCGCTCTTCTTCGATGAAGACGCGGCCGTTTCGCAGGGTGACAACGCTGGCTTCCAGCAGGGGCCCCTCTTTGCGTCCCCCGATCATGGCGGCCCAGAAGCCGTCGGCCAGGGCGCTGACCAGCTTTTCGTGCATCTCCTGCAAGGACTCGGTCGTCCCCGAGGCGTCGTGGGCCCCGACTATCAGGAAAGAGGTTCCCGGTTCGTCCGTGAGCCGGTCCAGGTGAAGATCTTGGACGGTCTGCGGATCGGCCCACCAAGAGCGGGAGACGGTCTTGTGGTTCGGTTCCGTGTCGGGTTGTCCGAACCAGCCGGGCCCCGCGTATGCCTCTCCGTCGACCGTGCGCCAGGGCAGGTCGAGTCGTCCGACGACGCGCCGTTCGGTGCGGCCTTCATACGGCTGGGACAACGTCGAGTTCATCAGGACCAGGCTGAGCCGGCTCGTCGTCCAGAGCGTGACCTTGCCGAGTCCGTACGATCCACCGGCTCGCTTGCCGGACTCCTTGTGGCTGTCCAGCTGGCGGCGGACCACCGCGGCGTACCGACCGTCGTCGTACTCGCTTCCGGTGAGGCCGGATGCGTTGTAGTCGTCGACTCGGAGAAGGGTCAGAGTCTTCTTTTCGTCGAGTTCGGCCAAGGCGGCTTGCAAGCTCCGCGAGACCTTCTGCTCGGCGGCGGCCGCTCGGTCGTAGTGCACCCGAAGCTTGTGCCACTGTATCGCCTTGAGGAAGGCGTCGAGGTGCTCTCCGGTCAGCTCTTCCAGCGTGTATCGCACGCGGACCGGCTTGGTCGGGTCGAGCCGCTCGTCGAGCGAGTTCTGCGTGGCCTCGCGGGCAAGCACCGACAGGTCGGCGTCGAACGCGAAGGCCGCGGCGTTCCCGTACTCACGCCCGCCGTCGAGGTGTGCCGGCCGATGGTGCCACCGCAGCGGCATCGTGGGTGCTACGTCGGTGCGGTTGTAGACCGACGCCGAGTCGGTACCGAGGATTTCGGCGATCTTCCGCTGGGTCTCGGGGCGAGGTTCGGCGCGGTTGTTGACCCAGGCGGAGACCGCGGCCCTGGTGATCGGGATTCGTTCGGCGAGCTGGGCCTGGGTCAGGTTGGCCTGCCGAAGTTGGCGCGCCAACCAGGAGCCGAACAGCTCCCTCCGTTGCGGGCTCATCCTCGGTACTCCTTCGGTGGCGCGGGTGTCCCGGGTGGTGGAACAAGCGCGACCCTATCAGCTGAATTTTGACATGGCCAGACATGTCAAAATTCAGTAGACAGTCGAGGGAGTGGACCGGCTAGCGAGGCTGCCTGCCGGTTACGGCACGGCGAATCCGGCAAGCGGCCGCATCGGCCGCTTCGTGCTCCCAAACCCGCACGGCGAGCCAACCGGCTTCGGCGAGGCGTGCGTTGGTGTCAAGGTCGCGTCGTCGATTGTCTTCGATCTTGGCTTGCCAGAACTCGGCGTTGTTCTTCGGCCAGGTCGCATGGTCTGGACAGCCGTGCCAGAAGCAACCATCGACGAAGACGGCAACCTTGGCGCCGACGAAGATGATGTCGGCTTCTCGGCGGACGCCCGACACGGGACGTCGATGGATCCTGTATCGCAGCCCGGCTGCGTGGAGAGCTTTGCGCAGGGCAAGTTCGACCTGGGTGTTCCGCGACTTCTGGCGGCTCATTCGATCGCGGGTCTGGGGCGTCGTCTCCAGCGGCTTCACGCCCGACATTCTGGCGCGCGGATGCCGCTCGGGTGAACCGGCGGCCTTGCGTGACGGTTTCGGTCCTCAGCCGTCGATGACCCGGCCTTCGATCACCGTCGGCTGATCGGATTGGCGGGCCGTCTCCGGAACCACCTCGCTGTCCACCACCATCACCGGCCCTCGCCGCCGGTTCGCAGACCGAACGGCTCGCCTCTCCAGTCGTCGCAGCCACAGCCGCCGCGCCACCGCGCGCGTGGGCGGGAGGATCAGCAACAACCCCAAAACGTCACTCACGAACCCCGGTACAAGGATCAACACCCCGCCGAGTCCGATCAGCATGCCGTCGGTCAGCTCCTTCTCCGCCGGCCGTCCCAACCGAGCCGACTCCACGAACGCCCTCATGGCCTTGCCCCCCTCTCTGCGGGCCAGCCAAGAGCCAAGAAACGCGCCGGCCAGCAGGAGGGCCAGCGTGCCGAGAGCCCCGACCGCCGAGCCCACCGCCCAGATTGCGGCGATCTCGGCGAAGACGTACAGCAGGAACGCGATAGCCATACCCGTACAACGAACGGCCTGCCCGACTTGCTCCCGAGTCCTGGACTCGGCGCGAATCGTCACGCCGAGTGAACCTCCACCACGCAGCCAGTTGCTCACTGTAGTCGAGTGACTGTGCTCTGTGTTTGTAGTCCAAATGGTGTCACATTGGTGAAACAGCTCACCCGATCGGGGTGAAACCGGCTACGGTCGAGTGGTGCCCGACGGTCTTTTCCAGCTCGAGTCGATCCTCGCCCCTGAAGTCGACACCCGGCCTGCGTCTGAGGCGTCGGGGGACGACGAGCTCGATGAGGTCGCCGAGTGGTTTCGCCGAAACCCGGTTTTGCGAGAGACTTTCGGAGCGATCCTTCGTCAGTCCATCGACGAGGTGCTCGATGGTCAGCGCACCGGACGGTACGATATAGAGCAGGCAGACAAAACCGAGAAGACCTATCTGGGTACCAAGGTCGAGATCGTCATCCGGGCGGCTTTTGAGCTTCCTCGCGGCAAGCAAATGGACTATTCCGTCAAAGGTCACGAGGTTGATTCGAAGTTTTCCATGCGTGGGTCCTGGTCAATCCCCGGCGAAGCTGTCGGACATCTGTGTTTGTTGACGTCGGCGAATGATCGAAAGGGCACGTTCGATGCCGGGTTGATCCGTATCACCGCAGAGGGTCTCAATGCGGGTCTCAACCGAGACAAAAAAACCACGATCACGCCCGCGGCCAAGGAAGGGATAGTCTGGCTGGCACGCCAAGAGAAACTGCCTGGCAATCTACTCCTGTCCTTGCCTGCGAAGCAGGTCGAGACCATCGTCAGCCCCTCGTCCGGGCAGGAACGAATCAACAGATTGCTCCGCAGTGTGCAGGGGCGAATCATAGATCGCAATACGGCGGTCACTGTCGCCCGTCAGGCCGACGGGCTCAAGCGGTGCCGAGATGCGCGACGGCGACTTTCCGATGAAGGCATCGTCGTTCTCGGGCACCAGAATCAGAGCCCGAAGGTTGCCAGGTCGCTCAGCCTCCCTGTCCCGGTCAAGGGAACCTTTCTTTCGATTCGGCTCGCTCGGGTCGATGATGACACTGTCGACCGGCCGACGGTTACCTTGCCGGAAGGCGTTTACGCGGTTGCTCGCTCCGCGGATCCTCCGGTCAAGGCGCCGACCATAGCCTATTAGCGCTGGTGTATTTCGCAGAGAGTTGCCGGCACGCGTCGATTGGGTAACGAATGTGTGACAGCGAGCCGATTTCTACCGACGAAGGTTCGTTCTCGCCTCTTCTGACGACGGCAGACTGCGTGATCTCCACCTTCAAGGTCACGCCTGCCATGGAGCAGAAATACACTGATTGGATTAATGACCGGTCTCGTTCACGCGTCGTCGAGCTGGTGATGAAACACGAGACGAGGTATCTATATCAGTTGACTCTGGCTGACGTGAAGAAAGTCTGTGACGCTACGGAGCACGCGCTCGGCCTGGTCAAGAGAAAAGAAGCGGAAAGCGTCGTTGAGACGCGGAACTGGTTTCCCGAGTTTGCGTTCACGCATATTATGCACCACTATCTCGAGACCCGACGCTCGTTGCCAACCTGGCAGAATTTTTATCATTTCCTTTTTTATTCCGATGAGGGCAACTCGCTGATTGGAATCGCGACTCGGTGGCACAAGGCTGAAAGGTTGGCGGGCGGCGTTTCGGAGAAGCTTGCCCGCGACGCGTTGAGGTGGCGTTTTGGAAACGCCTACTACAGTTTTCTTCGAGAAGTGCATATGCTGGTTTATCTGCGCGAAAATGGGTTTGATGTGCGATCTCATCCACTCGCCGACGCGTTGTTCAGGATTGACGGCTGGATGGGTGACGCGGTTATCAGTATTTGGGTCGCCAACGAAAATTTTCGACGTGAGAAAGGATTCGACCCGCAGGGTAGGAAAGATCGTGTGAAGGATTTACTGGCCGGTTCCGTGCCTTCTTTTCGGTTTGTCGACATCGAACTGGACAAAGCGGAAAAATGGGGCTGCGTTCATCTTTCTTCCGATTCTGCGCTGGAAAAGGCCAAGGCTAAACTGGTCGCGGCACGTAAATAGTTCGGCGCCAGGTCTGTCGGAGTCGACTGCTCTTTCGGTGAAGTTCCTTACCGATTGTGTCGGCACAGGCGGCAATGGCTGAATTTGCGCACTCGGCTCGTCGATTCGCGCAAATACGGCTTCAGGTGCTGTGCGATCGCCTCGGCCAGCATTGGTGGCACGGCGTTGCCGATCTGCTTCGCAACCTGCAGCTTTGTTCCGCACCACTGGAAGTCGTCGGGGAAACTCTGGAGGCGCGCTGCCTCCCAGTGGGTGACGGGTCGATCGACGCGATGGCCGTTCGGTCCCGACTCCCACTGCGGATGCAGGTATTGACCCTTCTCGGGCTTGAAGAACTCGGTGCGAATCGTAAGTGACGGCATGTCCCACCTCATGCGCCCCATGACGTCGGTGGTGCCCGTTTTCTTCTCGCGCCAACACTTGGGCAGCAAGTGTTCGGGTAGGTCGAACCGGCCGCCACCCGGAGGAATATGGCTGTAGCGCTCCAGTGAGCGTGCCACCGGGTTGCGTCCGATGTGCAGGTCCGAGCTCTTGAAAATTCCCGGGATTTCTTCGGCGAAGAACTCGACGCGGGATGAGGGCAACTCGGTCGTGCCCGGCTTCTCCGGCAGGCCGGTCAGTACGTCACGAGTCGTGTGCCACTTCGGCATGCCGCCACTGGTGTCGGGGCGCGCATGGGTCGGCGACGGCAGAGGAATCCGGCCCACCTTCGACCCGATCACGATGGTTCGCTTGCGACGCTGCGGTACGCCGAAGTCCGCTGCGAGCAGAAAACCTGATGTCAGTTCGTAATCCTCGAGCAGCCCACCCGGAGCCGCCTCGGCCTGGAGGAGGGCGAACTCGCTCGAAGAGAAGAATCTGTCGACGTTCTCGATGACGAAGACCTTCGGTTTGGCGTGCTGCACGAAGCGGATGTATTCCTTCCAGAGTTTGTTCCGTGGATCGTGAACGTTTCGCGAGCCGAGGTTCGAGAAGCCTTGGCAGGGAGGGCCTCCGATGATCAAGTCCACGAGTGGGATCTGATCGTTCGGAATGGTGGCGATGTCTGCGTAGCGGGTGTGTGCCTCACCGAAATTTGCCGCGTAAGTCGCTGCGGCGTGCAGGTCGAACTCGACCGACATCACGGGCTTGAAGCCCTTTGCGGCGATGAAGCCCGATGTCATGCCGCCACAGCCGGCGAACAGGTCGATCATCTTGAACGGTGCTGTGCCCACGGCTCGCAGGTTAGTCGAGTTCTCTGACATTTCTCCGCATTGACCAGCGATCAGGCCTGTGCGGGTCGCCACCGCAACGCCGCCCGCCCAAGTGTGCCCAGCTCACCTGAGCAACGTCGAAACCATCGACCGCAACCCCGCGGCCAGCCGATCCGTCTCGCCGGTGCGCAAAAACCGCACCATCAGATCGCTGTGCAGCGAGCCCAGCAGCAGGTGCGCGATCAGGTCCGCATCGAGGGACGGCGACGCCGACGCGATCAGCCCTGACACGTGCGCGTGCCACGCCAGGTAGATCGGGCTGTTCAGCCGGTCCGACGACGCCTGCTCGAACGCCGCCATCACCTTGACGTTGCGCGTGACCAGCTCGATCACCGCGTCGAAGAACGCCGCCAAGCGCGCAGCGGGGGGCGCGCCCGGGCCCAGCGGCGGCGGTCCCGAAGCCACGGCGAGAGACAGCGATTCGATTCGCGATTCCACCAGCGCGCGCATCAGGCCTTCGCGGTTGCCGAAGCGGTGGAACACCGTTCCCTTGCCGACGCCGGCCGCCGCTGCGACGCGGTCCATCGACACCTCGGACAACTCGTGGGAGGACAACAGCTCCTCCGTCGCGCGCAGGATCGCGCGGCGGTTCCGGGCCGCGTCGGCGCGCTCCATGACTACTCCTCGACAAGTTGACCGGCGGTCCATATAGTAGGCCACCGTAAGTTGACTGACGGTCCAGTTAGGGGGCGCGGATGCGCGCGGTGGTGCAGTACGGCACGGGTGGCCCGGAAGTGCTCAAGGTCGAGGACCGGCCCGAACCGACGCGGAAAGCCGGCGAAGTCCTCATCAAGACCGAGGCCATCGGGGTGCCGTTCTACGAGACGCAGCTGCGATCCGGGGTGCTCCCGGCCGGTCCGCCGGCGATCTTCGGGCACGAGGCCGTCGGAATCGTCGTCGAGGCCGATGACGAAACGCTGCGCGGACGCCGGGTCGTCACCGTGTCCTTCACCGGGGGTGCGTACGCCGAGGTCGTCGCCGCTAGCCAATACACGCTCGTGCCGGACGAGCTCACGCCCGAGCAGGCCGTCGCCGCCGCTGTGCCGGCCTCCGTGGCGCTCGCTTTGATCAAGACCGCGGACCTCGAAGCCGGCGAGACCGTGCTGGTCGAAGCCGCGTCCGGGGCGATCGGCGGGTACTTGGCGCGGCTGGCCGCACAAAGAGGCGCCCGGGTCGTCACGACCGCCGGCAAGGGGAAAGCCGACATCGACCACGACGACCCGGACTGGCGGCAACAGGTCCCCGACGGCATCGACGTCGTCTTCGAGTCGATCGGCGGCCCGCGCGCGGCCGAGCTCCTCGCGAAACTCGCGCCGCACGGCCGGATCCTCGCCTACGGCCTGCTCAGCGGCGAATTCCCGACCTTCCCCGTCGCCGGCCTGATCGCCCGCGGCCTCACCCTGATCGGCTTCGGCGGACCGGACGCCTACGGCAAGCGGGTCGCGGCCGTCCGCGCCGAGGCACTCGGCCTGGTCGCGGACGGCACGCTGACCCCGGTCATCGACCGCACCTACCCCCTCGCCGACGTCGCCGCCGCGCACGCGCGCGTCGAGAGCCGCGAAGGGGTCGGCAAGGTCGTGCTCATCCCCTAGCTCGGCACCTCGTCCAAGTACGCCCGCGCCTGCAGCGTGAACAGCTCGGCGTACCCCGCCTTCGCCGCCATCAGCTCCTCGTGGGTCCCGTACTCGGCCACCTTCCCGTGGTCCAGCAGCAGAATTCGCTCCGCCTGCCGGACGGTCGAGAACCGGTGCGAGATGTACAGCGTCGTCCGCCCCTCGGACAGCGAACGCAACCGCGAGAACAGGTCGTGTTCGGCCTGCGCGTCCAACGCCGACGTCGGCTCGTCGAGGATCAGGATCGGCGCCTCCCGCTGGAACGCCCGAGCCAGCGCGATCTTCTGCCACTCCCCGCCGGACAGCGAGACGCCCTGGTCGAACCAACGACCCAACGGGCTGTCGTAGCCCTGCGGCAGCCGCTCGATGCGCTCGTCCGCTCCGGCCCGGCGGGCCGAATCCTCGATGTGCGGCCGATCCTCCAGCCGGGAGAGTTCGCCCAAACCGATGTTCTCCGCCGCAGTTCCTTGGTACGTCACGTAGTCCTGGAACATCGCGCTGATCCGCGCGCGCAGCTCGACCGGGTCGTACTCGCGGATGTCGACACCGTCGAGGCGGATGACGCCGCCGGTCGGGTCGTACAGCCGGCACAGCAGCTTGAACAGCGTCGACTTGCCCGCGCCGTTGCGGCCGACCACCGCCACCGTCTCGCCCGGGCGGATCTCGAAGCTGACGTCCTCCAGTGCCGGCTCGTCCGAACCCGGGTAGGCGAAGGTCACCGAATCGAACTCGATGTGACCGTCCACAACGGACGGGAACGGCCGGGGTGCCGCGGGCGCCGTGATCTCCGGCTTCGTGTCCAGGAACCGGTACAGCGTGTCCAGGTACAGGTTGTTCTCGTACATCCCGGAAAACGCCGTGAACAGCCCGGACACCGACGTCTGTACGGACGTCGCCGCGGCCGTGTACAACGCCAGGTCGCCCAGGGTGAGCCGGCCGCCGACCGCCTCCAGGGCGATGTACAGCGCGATCGCCGAGCCCGCGAGCGTGCTCAGCAGGCCCCAAGCCGTCGAGCTGACGTTGCGGTTGATCGTCAGCTTCCGCTGCCGCTCGTACGAGACCACGCCCAGCCGCCGGAAGCGGTCGACGAAGTACGGGCCGAGCCCGAACAGCTTCGTCTCCTTGGCGTACGTGTCCGTCGTGACCAGCGAAGACAGGTAGTCCATCCGCCGCTTGATCGGCGACATCAGGAACGTCAGCCAGAACGCGCGCGAGCCGTACTTGGACTGCGAGATGAACGCCGGGATCGGTGCCACCAGCGCGACCAGCGCCAGCAGCGGGCTGATCGCGACGAGCAGCGCGATCATGCTGCCGAACGTGATCAGCGTCCGCACGAGCCCCAGCGCGGAGTTCATCATCGACAGCGGCCGCGTCGGCGCTTCCTGCGCGGCCTGGCGCAGCATGTCGTAGGACGCCGACCCCTCGAAGTACGCGAGGTGCAGCTCGCTCGCGTGCGCCATCACCTGGTGGCGGATGGTCAGCGTCATGCGCTCCTGCAGCAGTGACTGCGCGATCGACGTCAGCGCGCTGCTGATCGCGGTCGCGGCGAGCACGCCGAACTGGAACAGCGCGACGTTCACGATGTCGCCCGTGGTCCCCTTGCCCTGGATCGCCGCGACGACGGCGTCGAGCAGCAGCTTCGCGACGTACGCGGTCACCGTCGGCAGGAGCCCGGACAGCAGCGTGATCAGCGCCAGGAGGATCGTCAGGACCGGGCTGGCCTGCCAGGTCAGCTTGACGACCTTCGGCAGGCCGCGGACCGTGCCCGCCACCGACGTCTTCGCGCGCCGCAGCCGCGAGCGCAGGTCCTTCGGCTGGTCGTCCTGCTTCGGTTCGGGAATGTCGACGGGCCCGGTGAGCCCGCTTTCCGGCACCGTGACGGCGTGCCGGCGCCGGCCGCGCCGGGCCAGCATGAACTCCATGCCGCCCCCACCGCCCGGGATCACCGAGCCTCCACGGCGCCGTGCAGGAAGACGTCGACCACCTGGCGCGTGGTGGCGGCGTTCTCGTCCGAAGCCATCCGCCGGCCGCCGAACAGCAGAGTCAGGAACAGTGCGGCCAGCTGCTCGGGGGCCAGCCGCAGCCGGTCCTTCTCGGGTTCGAACAGCTCGGTGATCGCGCCGCGCATGGCGGCCATCGACTCGCTGCGGCCACCCTTCATCGTGCGGTTCTTCAGGCGCTGCTCGGGATCGCGGTGCCGGACGCGGCCGGACGCGTGCAGGGCGCCCATCAGCGCGCCCATCCGCTCGAAGTGGGCGCCGAGCGCTTCGGCGGCCTCGACGAGCCGATCCGCCAGTGGCTGCTCGATGGGGATTTCGGCGATCGCGTCGAGGACGTGGTCGGGGCGCAGCACCTCGGCGGTGCAGGCGTCGAACAGCTCGTCCTTGTCCTTGAACGCGCGGAAGATGGTGCCCTCGCCGATGCCGGCGGCGCGGGCGATCTGGCTGGTCGTGACGCCGGTGCCGTGCTCCATCAGGAGCGGCAGCACCGCGTGCACGATCATGGCGCGCCGGTCTTCGGCGCTCATGCTCGGCGCTCTGCGCCGGGTCTCGGGTGCTGGTGTCATGCGACCAGTGTGCGGAGTGAGTGCTCACTCCGTCAAATGGGTAAAAGTGAAGGCCGCCCGAAGGCGGCCCTCACCTGAGGAAACTCAGTACGTCATGGCCATCGCCGGGTCGGCCAGGAGGGCGCCGACGTCGGCGAGGAACTCCGAGCCCTGCTGGCCGTCGACCACTCGGTGGTCGAAGCTCAGCGACAGCTGGAGGACCTTGCGGACCTTGATCTCGCCGTCCACCACCCACGGCTGGTCCTTGATCGCGCCGAGGCACAGGATCGCGGACTCGCCCGGGTTGATGATCGGCGTTCCGGTGTCGACGCCGAACACGCCGACGTTCGTGATCGTGATCGTGCCGTTCGCCATGTCCGCCGGTGACGTCTTGCCCTCGCGGGCGGTGTCGGTCAGGGCCGTCAGCGCCTGAGCCAGCTCCTTCAGCGACATCGAGCCGGCGTCCCGGACCTTCGGCACGATCAGGCCGCGCGGGGTGGCCGCGGCGATCCCGAGGTGGACGTAGTCCTTGTAGACGATCTCCTGCGCCGCTTCGTCCCAGACGGCGTTGACGTCCGGCGTCCGCTTCGCCGCCAGGCACACGGCCTTCGCGGCGAACGTCAGCGGCGTGACCTTGACCCCGGCGAACTCCCGCGACTTCTTCAGCTTCTCGCGGAACTCCATCATCAGCGTGACGTCGATGGTCAGGAACTCCGTGACGTGCGGGGCGGTGTACGCGCTCTGCACCATCGCGGCCGCGGTCATCTTCCGGACGCCCTTGATCGGCACGCGCCGCTCGCGGGACCCGTTGTCCGCAACGGCCGTGACGACCGGAGTTCCGTTGGCAGCCCGCTCGACGTCGTCGCGGGTGATCACGCCACCCTCGGCGCTGCCGGTCAGCGCGTGCAGGTCGACGCCGAGCTCCTTCGCCAGCTTCCGCACCGGCGGCTTCGCCAGCGGGACATACCCACCACGCGGAGCAACCGGCTGCGGGGACGGCTGGGGCGAGCGCCCCAATGTGGCGTTGGTTGCGTTGGACGCACCCAATGTGGCGTTCGGTGCGTTGGATGCACCCAACGCCACATTGGGGCTCTTGCGAGCCCGCCGCTGCGTGACCACGGCCTTGGAGCCGTAGCCGACCAGCGGCTTCATCTCCTCTTCCTCGGCGGGAGCCGGAGCGGCAGCGGCCGGAGCGGGCGCCGCGGCGCCACCGGGGTCGACGTCGATGGTGAGGATCGGCGTCCCGACCTCCACCGTCTGGCCCGGCTCGACGTGCAGCTCCGTGACGACCCCGGCCCACGGGATCGGCAGCTCCACGGCGGCCTTCGCGGTCTCGATCTCGACCACGATCTGGTTCACCGTCACCGTGTCGCCCGGCTTCACGTGCCAGGACAGGATGTCGGCTTCGGTCAGCCCCTCCGCCGTGTCGGCCAGGGGGAATTGCTTGTACGTGGGCATTGCGCGGAAATCCCCCTTACCAGGCGAGCGAGCGGTCGACGGCGTGCAGCACCCGGTCCAGGTCGGGGAGGTAGTGCTCCTCGAGCTTGGCCGGCGGGTACGGCGTGTCGAACCCGGTCACCCGGAGGACGGGCGCTTCCAGCGAGTAGAAGCACTCCTGCTGGACGCGCGCGGCGATCTCCGACGTCAGCGACGACTCCGAAGGCGCCTCCGACAGCGCGATCAGCCGTCCGGTCTTGCGCACCGACTCGAACACCGGGCCGAGGTCCAGCGGCGAGAGCGTGCGCAGGTCGATGACCTCGAGGGACTTGCCTTCGTCCTCGGCCGCGGCGGCCGCGTCGAGGGCGACCTTCACCGACGGGCCGTACGCCACGACCGTCGCCGTCGTGCCTTCGCGCACCACCTGCGAGGAGAACGCCGGAACCGGGGTGCCGGTGACGTCGATTTCGGCCCGCAGCGCACCCGAGTGGTACAGCCGCTTCGGCTCGAAGAACAGCACCGGGTCGTCCGACTTGATCGCCTCCTGGATGCCCCAGTAGGCGTCGACGGCGTTCGAAATGGACACGACCTTGAGGCCCGGGATGTGCGCGAAGAGCGACTCCGGCGACTCCGAGTGGTGCTCGACCGCGCCGATCCCGCCGCCGAACGGCACCCGGATCACGACCGGCATCTTGATCTTGCCCTGCGTCCGGTAGTGCAGCTTCGCCAGCTGCGAAGAAATCTGGTCGAAGCCCGGGAAGATGAAGCCCTCGAACTGGATCTCGCAGACCGGCCGGAAGCCGCGCACGGCCAGGCCGACCGCGGTGCCGATGATGCCCGACTCCGCGAGCGGCGTGTCCAGCACGCGCTGCTCGCCGAAGTCCTTCTGCAGGCCGTCGGTGATCCGGAAGACGCCGCCGAGCTTGCCGACGTCCTCGCCCATGATCAGGACCTTCGGGTCCTCTTCCATCGCGCGGCGCAGACCGAGGTTGAGGGCCTTGCCGATGGTGAGTTTCTGGAGGTCGGACATCAGTGCTCACCCGCCGATACGAAGCCGTCGAGGTAGGACAGGAACTCTTCGCGCTGCGCGTCCAGCACCGGGTTGCCCTCGGCGTAGACGTTGCTGAAGATCCGCTCCGGCGGTGGCTCGGGCATGTTGAACGTGTACTCGCGCAGGTCGGCGGCGAACGTGTCCGCCTCGGCCTGGACGCTGTCGAAGAACGCCTGGTCGGCGTAGCCGCCGCGGGCCAGGTACGCGCGGACGCGCTCGATCGGGTCCTTGAGCTTCCACTCCTCCAGCTCGTCGGAGAGCCGGTAGCGGGTGGGGTCGTCGGTCGTCGTGTGCGCGTCCATCCGGTAGGTGAACGCCTCGATCAGCACCGGGCCGTTGCCGTGCCGGCACTCGTCGAGCGCCCAGCGCGACACCGCCAGGCAGGCCAGGACGTCGTTGCCGTCGACGCGGATGCCGGGGAAGCCGTAGCCGCGGGCGCGCTGGTACAGCGGCAGGCGCGACTGGCGCTCGGTCGGCTCCGAGATGGCCCACTGGTTGTTCTGGCAGAAGAAGACGAGCGGGGCGTCGTAGACGGCGGCCCAGACGAAGCCCTCGTGGACGTCACCCTGCGAAGTGGCGCCGTCGCCGAAGTAGACGATGGTCGCTTCGCCGTCGTCGTCACCGACCTTGCCCTCGAACTTCTGGCCCATCGCGTAGCCGGCGGCGTTGAGCACCTGGTTGCCGATCACGATGGTGTACGGGTGGAAACCGTGCTGCCGGTAGTCCCAGCCGCTGTGGTCGGTGCACCGGAAGATGCCGAGCAGGTCCTTCATGTCGACCCCGCGCGCGTACGCGACGCCGTGCTCGCGGTAGCTGGGGAACGCCATGTCGTGGGCCTTCAGCGCGCGGCCGGAGCCGATCTGCGCGGCCTCCTGGCCGAGCAGCGGGACCCAGATGCCGAGCTGGCCCTGGCGCTGCATGGCGTTGGCCTCGCGGTCGGCCCGCCGGACCAGCACCATGTCGCGGTAGAGGCCGCGGAGTGCTTCGGCGTCGACGTCCTCGACGTACTTGTCGAACTGGGGCGAGGGAACCCGTTCGCCTTCGGGGGTGAGCAGCTGAGTCAGCTCAGCGCCACCTTCGCTGGTTGCCCGCAATCCGGCGATCACCTGCTCGGGGGACGGCTGGGCCGCGACGGCGGCCGGCCCGTCTCCGGGCTCCGGGTGCGTCCACTGTTCGGACGGCATGCGCAGTACTCCTCGGTGTCGGTGCCTCTGGCGGCCGCTTGTGGCGACCACAGCGACTGCACCGGCGGGGACCAGCGCATCGGGTCCGAAGCGCTCGGTCACCGTCGGCGTTGACGGTTCACGCCGACATCCTGGCACGAAGGTCCGCGCTTTGGTGAGACGCGGTTGCTGATTTGTTGCTGAGAAAGGGGCCCTGAACAGGGGAAACGCTAGGAAGCCCGAGCATCGGACCTACGAGAGTAGGGACTTGGCCGCCCCGCTCACCAGGCTCGTGAGTGGTAAGGCGCGTTCTAACCCGCCTTACCACTCACGAGGCGTAAGGCGGCGTTGTGACGTGCCGCACTGTCGGACCCCCGTGGCACGATGGGCCGGGTGGAGCAGAAAACCGTGCGTGAATCCGTAGTGGCGTCGTGGACCGGCGACGTCATCCCGAGCCTGTCCGGACTGGTGGCGATCCCCGCCTTGTCCCCGGCCTTCGACGCCGACTGGGCGAACAGCGGCCACCTCGCCGCCGCCGTCGACCACGTCCGCGCGTGGATCGCCGGGCGGGACCTGCCGGGCGCCACCCTCGAGGTCGTCCAGCTCGAAGACCGGACCCCGCTGCTGCTCGTCGACGTCCCGGCGACTCCGGGCGCGGCGGACAAGGGCACCGTCCTGATGTACGGCCACCTCGACAAGCAGCCCCCGGTCGGCGGCTGGTCCGAGGGCCTCGGCCCGTGGACCCCGGTGATCCGCGACGGCCGGCTGTACGGCCGCGGGTCCGTCGACGACGGCTACTCCGGCTACGCGGCGACGACGGCGATCGAAGCCGTGCACGCGGCCGGCGGCGAGCACGCCCGCATCGTGCTGCTGCTGGAGACCGGCGAGGAGTCCGGCAGCCCGGACCTGCCCGCCTACGTCGAGCACCTGGCCGACCGGATCGGCGAGGTGTCGCTGGTGATCTGCCTCGACGCCGGCGGCAGCGACTACGAGCGGTTGTGGCTGGTCACGAGCCTGCGCGGGATGCTGCACCTCGACGTCACCGTGCAGCTGCTGGGTTCGGCGCAGCACTCGGGCATCGCGTCGGGTGTCGTCGCGAGCTCGTTCCGGATCCTGCGTCACCTGATCGAACGCCTCGAGGACAGCGCGACCGGCGAACTGCTGCTGGACGAGCTCAAGGTCGACGTCCCGGCGAACCGGCTCTCCGAGCTCAAGGCCGTCTCGCAGGACTTCCCGGAGGCGCTGGCGAAGGCGTTCCCGCTGGTCGAGGGTGGTCGCGTGATCACCGAGGACGCGCTGGAGCTGATGCTCAACAACGCGTGGCGCCCGACGCTGTCGGTGATCGGTGCTGACGGCTTCCCGAAGCCCGCCGACGCCGGCAACGTCCTGCGTGAGAGCACGACGTTGACGCTGAGCTTCCGCCTCCCGCCGACGGCCGACGCCGAGAAGGCGCTCGAAGCCGTGAAGCGCGCCCTGACCACGGACGTCCCGTACGGCGCGAAGGTGACGCTCGGCTCGCCGCAGGCGGAGAACGGCTGGAACGCGCCGACGGAGTCGCCGTGGCTGACGACGGCCCTGCGCACGGTCAGCGACGAGGTCTTCGGCCGCCCCCACCGCGCCACCGGCATGGGCGGCTCGATTCCGTTCATGGGCCTGCTCTCGCGGAAGTTCCCAGAGGCGCAGTTCCTGGTGACGGGCGCGTGCGGAGCCGACTCGAACATCCACGTGCCGGACGAGTGGCTGCACCTGGACTACGCGCAGCAGGTCACCGAGGCCGTCGCGCACATCCTGGACGCCCACGCGCGCGGCTAGCGGCAAGCCTCCCGGAACGCTTCGGCGGCCGCGTCGAGGTAGGCCGGGAAGTCGTGGGCGCCGCCCGAGTCGATCCAGCGGTCGAAGGCGTCGCCGAGGATGATCGCCGCGATCTGGGCTGCCGGTTTCGCCAGCTCGGGCGCGGTGCCCCGGCGTTCGAGGGCGTCCCGGATCGCGGCCGTGATCGCGGCGGCCTTGCTCCGCTCGCGTTCGCGGAGTTCGGGCGTCGCCGCGATGACCGTCCGGCGTTCCGGTGACGGGTCGACGAGCTGCGTGACCCGCGTGCCGACCTCGGCCAGCGCGGTGAGCGCGGTCCGAAGCGGTGACTCGCCTTCTTCGGCGGCGAGCACCGCTTCGGCGACCGCGGGCGGCAGCTGTTCCGCGCCGGCGAAGAGGACTTCGCGCTTGTCGGGGAAGTAGCGGAAGTACGAGCGGCGCGTGATCCCGGCGCGCTCGGCGATCTGCGTGATCGTCACGGCGTCGTAGCCGTGCTCGGCGTACAGCTCCAGCGCGGCTTTCCGCAGCCGGTCCGCGGTCCCGGGATCCCATCTGGCCACGGTTCAGCCTAACCGACGTCTCAGTGTGTCATCACATGCTAGCCTCGGTGATGACACACTGAGACGTCACTGGAGGAAACCGTGGAGATCTGGGTTCTCGGCGCAGCGGGCCGCACCGGCCGGGCCGTCACCGCCGCACTGACCGCACGCGGGCTGCCGGCCGTGCTGGTCGGGCGCGACCGGGCACGGCTCGAGGCGCTCGGCGGGAAGTTCGTCGTCGCCGACGGGGCCGACGCCATCGCGGCGGAAATCCGGCGGCAACGGCCGGCGGTCGTCATCAACACGATCGGCGAGTACGCGGCGACGGCTCCCGCGATCGCCCGCGCGTGCCTGCCCGGGGGCCACTACCTCGACCTGGCCGCGGACCTCGTCGCCGTCTCCCGGCTGCTCGACCTGCACGAAGAGGCCCGGGCCGGCGGCAGCACCTTCCTGACCGGGGTCGGCTTCGGCGTCCTGGCCACCGAAGCTGTCGTGGTGAAGCTGTGCGAAGGACAGCCGACGCCGGCCGCGGTGCGGGTCGACGCGCTGGCGTCCGTCGCCGTCGAGGAAGGCGCCGTGGGGGTCGCGCTGGCCGCCAGCATCGTCGACGCCCTGACCAGGGCCAAGCCCGGCGCGGCCCCCAGAACCATCGCCCTGCCGGACGGCGAGTCGGTGACGGCGGCGGGGGCGTCCTCGGGCGAGGTGATCGCCGCCCAGCGCGCGAGCGGCACGCCGGACGTCACGGTCTACTCCGGACTCGCGCCGGTGTCGCCGGTGGTCCGGGCGCTGGTGCCGCTGCTCGGCCGGCTGGTGGCGATCCCGGTCGTGCGCCGGTTCGCCGTCCGGCGGCTCGCCGCGATCCGCTCGAAGCCCGCTCCGCGCCCGCGCACGCACTCCTGGGGCCACGCGGTCGTCACCTGGCCGGACGGCACGACGCGCGAAGGCTGGCTCCGCGCGGGCGAGGGCATGGACTTCACGGCGGCGGTCGTCGCCGAGACGGCCGCCAGGCTCGCCCGCGGTGACGGCAAGCCCGGCGCCCACACCCCGGCCGCGGCGTTCGGGGCCGGCCTGGCCGAAGCCGCGGGCGGGACCTTCCTCTAGGCCAGCCGGGTCAGGTGCACCGAGACGTCCAAAGTGGACTGGCCGCCGCCGGTGAAGATCCCTTTCAACGGCGCCACGTCCGCGTAGTCCCGGCCCATCGCCACCCACACGTGGCGCGGGCCGACCGGGATCGCGTTCGTCGGGTCGTACGCCCACCAGCCGCCGGTCCAGACGTCGACCCACGCGTGGGACTCGCCTTCGACCACCTCACCGAGCTTCGCGTCCGGCTTCGTGTGGAGGTAGCCCGACACGTACCGCGCCGGGATGCCGATCGCGCGCAGCATCACCAGCGTCACGTGCGCGAAGTCCTGGCACACGCCTTCGCGTGCCTGCCAGGCGTCCGTCGCCGTCGAGTGGACGCCGGTGGTGCCCGGCTGGTACTTGAGCTGCTTGTTCACCCACTCGCACACCGCCAGCACCGCGTCCGCCGGGTCGAGGCCCGTCCGCAGTGAACGGGCCTCGCGCGCCAGCGTGACGTCTCGCGGGGTGTAGTCGGTCGGGGTCAGGTACTCGGTGCGGTGGTCGATCACCGTCTCGGACCGCAGGTCCTTCCACGACGCCGTGCGGATCGGCTCCGCTTCGTCGGCCGTCTCGACGACCGAGGTCGCCAGCACGGTGAACTCGGTGTGCGGCGCGTGGAGGTCGAACGACGTCACGACCGTGCCCCAGTAGTCCGTGTACCGGTAGGCCCGGGTGGCCGGCGTCGTCTCGATGCGCGTCGCGACCGTCGTCTGGCGGCGGTCCGAGCGCGGGGTCAGCCGGGCCTCGTTGTACGACTGCGTCGCCGGTGTCGCGTACCGGTAGCCCGTCCGGTGCGCCACCCGCAGCTGCCACGTCACAGCGAAACCTCCGCACCGCTCCACGCCACCCACGGCGACGTGCTGAAGTACTGCAACGACACCGCTTCCCCGATCTCCCGGATCGTCGTCTGCAACGCGCCGAGCCGCCGCGGCAGGTCGGTCAGCAGGTCCGACGGGCGGAGGAACTCCAGTTCGCTGCGGGCCCGGCCGAGCTGCCGCAGCGCCTCCGACTTCTCGTTGCTGCGCGAGCCGCCGCCCGGGTCGAGCCGCTGGAGGCACTCCTCGGCCTGCCGCAGCGCGTGGAACACCGAGCGCGGGAACAGCGTGTCCCGCAACAGGAACTGGACGACGCGGCCGGCGTCCAGCGCGCCCCGGTAGGTCCGCAGGTAGGTGTCCTGCGCGCCGGCCGAGCGCAGCACCGTGATCCAGCCCGGGGAGGACGCGCGGTCGGCGACCCGGGACAGCAGCAGCCGCACCACCATGTCGGCGCGTTCGATCGAGCGGCCGAGCACCATGAACAGCCAGCCGTCGTCGCGCGACATCGTCGAGTCGGCGAGGCCGGCGAACATCGCCGCGCGCTCCTCGACGAACGACAGGAACGCGTGCGGGCCGGCGCGCCGGGCGTAGCGCTGCCGGTCGGGCACCGCGTTCCAGGTCGCGTTCAGGCATTCCCACAGTTCGGTCGAGACGACTTCGCGGGCGCCGCGCGTGTTCTCGCGCGCCGAGTTGATCGAGCCGACGATCGACGCGGGGTTGTCCTTCCCGTACGCGACCAGCTCGGTCAGCTTCCACACGTCGAGGGACTCCGTGCCCGCCGGGTCGATGCCGAGGACGGCCAGGAGCTGGCGGCTCGCGTGGTCCGGGTCGACGGTCGCGTCTTCGAGCAGCTGGTGGACCGAGACGTTGAGGATGCGGGAGGTGTCGTCGGCGCGTTCGACGTACCGGCCGATCCAGTACAGCGACTCCGCGTTGCGTGCCAGCATGCGGCCTCCCTAGCTCTGCTGTTGCTGTTGCTGCTGCTGGGACGTCGTCAGCTCCGGCCCCTGCTCGGCGGCCATGCCGTCCACAGTGGACATGGCGCCGAGCGCGGGTTGCTCCAGCTCACGCTCGGCCGTCGACGCCCGGGACGCGAGCACCCAGGTGTCCTTCGAGCCGCCGCCCTGCGAGGAGTTGACGACCAGGCTGCCCTCCGGCAGCGCCACCCGGGTCAGGCCGCCGGGGAGGACGAAGATCTCCTTGCCGTCGTTGACGGCGAAGGGCCGCAGGTCGACGTGCCGCGGCGCGAGCCGGTCGTCCACCTTGGCCGGCACGGTCGAGAGCTGGACCACCGGCTGCGCGATCCAGCCGCGCCGGTTCGCCCGCACCTTCCGCCGCAGCGTGTCGAGGTCCTTCTTGGACGCCTCCGGCCCGAACACGATCCCGTACCCGCCCGAGCCTTCGACCGGCTTGACGACCAGTTCGTCCAGGTGCGCCATGACGTGGTCGAACTCGTCCGGCAGCCAGCAGCGGAAGGTGTCCACGTTGGGCAGCAGCGGCTTCTCGTTGAGGTAGTACTTCACCATCTCCGGCACGTAGGTGTAGACGAGCTTGTCGTCGCCGACGCCGTTGCCGATCGCGTTCGCCACCACGACGTTGCCCGCGCGGGCGGCGTTCTGGACGCCGGCGATGCCGAGGACCGAGTCCGGGCGGTAGTGCACCGGATCGAGGAACTCGTCGTCGATCCGCCGGTAGATGACGTCGACCTGGCGCTCGCCCTCGGTGGTCCGCAGGTAGACGACGTTGTCGCGGCAGAACATGTCCCGGCCCTCGACGAGCTCGACGCCCATCAGCCGGGCCAGCAGCGAGTGTTCGAAGTACGCCGAGTTGTGCACGCCGGGGGTGAGCACGACGACCGTCGGGTCGGCGACGTTCGCCGCGGCCGCCGCGCGCAACGCCCGGAGCAGGTGCGACGCGTAGTCGCCGACCGGTCGCACCCGGTGCTGGGCGAACAGGTCCGGGAAGACCCGGGCCATCGTGCGCCGGTTCTCCATCACGTACGACACCCCGGACGGGTTGCGGAGGTTGTCCTCCAGCACCCGGAACGTGCCCTCTTCGTCGCGGACCAGGTCCACTCCGGACACGTGGATGCGCACGCCGTTCGGCGGGGTGATGCCGAAGGCCTCCCGGTGGAAGTGCTCGCACGAGGTGATCAGCCGCCGCGGCAGCACGCCGTCGCGCAGGATCTGCCGGTCGCCGTAGACGTCGGCGAGGAACGCCTCGAGCGCGCGGACGCGCTGGGCGACCCCGCGCTCGAGCTTCGTCCACTCGGCGGCCTGGATCACCCGCGGCACCAGGTCCAGCGGGAACGGCCGCTCCTGCCCGGACAGCGAGAACGTGATGCCCTGGTCGACCATCGCCCGGTCGAGGGCCTGGGACCGGGACTGCAGGTCGTGGGCGTCGAGGGCGGCGATCGACTCGTACAGCGCCCGGTACGGGCCGCGGACCGTGCCGTCGGCGGCGAACATCTCGTCGTAGGCGCCTGCGTGCGGCCGTTCCGGCGAAAGGTATCCCTCGAACCGGTCTCCCGGACGGGTGATCCGGCTGGTCGCCGCCTTCCTCGCGCGTCGACCGGAGGGGGGCAGCCGCGGCGGGGTGGCGTTCATGGTCGACATCCTTACTCACTCCCCGGGTCGGACGCGATACCCGGCGGTACGACGAGCGACGGTCTAAACATCGCCGTAACTTCACGGTGCTGTGCTTTGGTATGGATGAGTGGCAATATGCGTGCTCTCAGAACCTGAGAACTACGAGGAGTGACGACGTGGCCCGAGGAACCCAGCTCAAGGCGATCGCCCTGCTGCCTGCGTTCGCCCTGGTCGGCTTGACCGTGGCGTGCGGCGCAGGAGGGAGCGGCGCGGGCGACGTCGGCAGCAGCAGCTCTGCTCCTGCTGCGGGCACCGGAACGGGTGACGCGGGTGCGGTCGCCAAGGACGACGCGCTGGCCGCCATGGTGCCCGCCGACATCAAGGCCGACGGCAAGATCGTGGTCGGCCAGGACCAGAGCTACCCGCCGAACGAGTTCGTCGACAACGGCAAGCCGGCCGGCTTCGACGTCGACCTCGGCACCGCCATCGGCCAGGTGCTCGGCGTCCAGATGGACTTCCAGAACGCCGCCTTCGACGGCATCATCCCCGGCATCGGCGCCAAGAAGTACGAGCTGGCGATGTCGTCGTTCAGCATCAACGCCGAGCGGCTGCAGTCGGTCGACATGATCTCCTACTACAGCGCGGGCACCTCGCTGGCCGTACTGAAGGGCAACCCGGACGGCCTGAAGGCCGACGACCTGTGCGGCAAGAAGGTCGCCGTCCAGAAGGGCACCACGCAGGTCGAGGACCTCGACAAGAAGAACGCCGCCTGCGCCGGCGCGGGCAAGCCCGCCATCGAGGTCACGCAGCTGCAGGCCCAGACCGACGTCAACCTGGCCCTCACCGCCAAGCGCGTGCAGGGCGAGCTGGCCGACTCCCCGGTCATCGACTACGCGGTGAAGCAGACCAACGGCCAGCTCGAGTCGGTCGGCGCGCCGTACGACACGGCGCCGTACGGCATCGTGCTGCCGAAGAACAGCGGTGACTACGGCAAGGCCGTCCAGGGTGCGATCCAGAAGCTGATCGACAGCGGCGCGTACAAGAAGATCCTGGACAAGTGGGGTCTCAACGCCGCCGGCGCGGTCACCAAGTCGGAGATCAACCCGGCTTCCTGAGATAGGACGTAGTTCGTGAGTTCCTCCGAAGCGCCTCCCGGCGAGGCGCCGATCGAAGCCGAGCCCATCAAGGCCGTCCCGGTGCGCCACTACGGGCGCTGGGTGGCCGGGGTGATCATCCTCTTCCTGGCGTTCATCGTGATCCGCAGCGTGATCACGAACGACGCGCTGCAGTGGCCGGTCGTCGGGGACTACCTCTTCGACGACCGGGTGCTGCGGGGCTTGCAGAACACCCTGATCCTGACCGTGATCTCGATGCTGATCGGGATCGTCGGCGGCATCCTGCTGGCCGTGATGCGGCTGTCCCCGAACCCGCTGACCTCGGGGGCGGCGGCCATCTACATCTGGCTGTTCCGCGGCACGCCGCTGATCACGCAGCTGGTGATCTGGAACTTCCTGGCGCTGGCCTACCCGCGCCTCGGCCTGGGCATCCCGTTCGGGCCGGAGTTCGTCAGCTGGGACACCAACCAGCTGATCACCCAGTTCACCGCGTCGCTGCTCGGCCTCGGGCTCAACGAAGCCGCGTACATGGCGGAGATCGTGCGCGGCGGCATCCAGTCGGTCGACTCCGGCCAGCTGGAGGCGGCGAGCGCGCTCGGCATGAGCCGGACGAAGACGCTGCGGCGGATCATCCTGCCGCAGGCGATGCGGGTGATCATCCCGCCGACCGGCAACGAGACGATCTCGATGCTGAAGACGACGTCACTGGTCGTGGCCATCGGGTACTTCGAGCTGATGGTCGCGGTGCAGACCATCTACTCGCAGAACTACAAGACGGTGCCGCTGCTGATCACGGCGGCCGCCTGGTACCTGTTCATGACGTCGGTGCTGACGCTGGTGCAGATCCAGATCGAGAAGCGCTTCGCGCGCGGGACCTCGCGGGACGTGGTCCAGCGGCAGGGCTGGGCGTCGAGGATGTTCAGCCGGGGTGGAGGGAACGTCACATGACGCCCGTGGTGTCCGCGCAGCGGATCTGCAAGAGCTTCGGCAGCGTCGACGTCCTCAAGGGCATCGACCTCGAGGTGCACGAGCGTGAGGTGCTCTGCCTGATCGGGCCGTCCGGCTCGGGCAAGTCGACGCTGCTGCGCTGCATCAACCACCTCGAGAAGATCGACGCCGGCCGGCTCTACGTCGACGGCGTGCTGGTCGGCTACCAGCAGCGTGGCGACAAGTTGCACGAGCTGCGCGAGAAGGAGGTCGCGTTGCAGCGCAAGGACATCGGCATGGTGTTCCAGCGCTTCAACCTCTTCCCGCACATGACGGCGCTCGAGAACATCATGGAGGCGCCGATCCAGGTCCGGCGCGAGCCGAAGGCCCAGGTCCGGCAGCGTGCGCTCGAGCTGCTGGAGCGCGTCGGCCTCGCCGATAAGGCGAAGAACTACCCGGCGCAGCTGTCCGGCGGGCAGCAGCAGCGGGTCGCGATCGCCCGGGCGCTGGCGATGCAGCCGAAGCTGATGCTGTTCGACGAGCCGACGTCCGCGCTGGACCCGGAGCTCGTCGGCGACGTGCTGGGCGTGATGAAGCAGCTCGCCAAGGACGGCATGACCATGGTCGTCGTCACCCACGAGATGCAGTTCGCGCGCGAGGTGGCGGACAAGGTGCTGTTCATGGACGGCGGGGTCGTCGTCGAAGAAGGGCCGCCCGACCAGGTCATCGGGGAGCCGCGCGAGGAACGGACGAAGGCGTTCCTCGCGCGGGTGCTCAACCCGAACGCCTGACGAAACCCGTTCGGATTCGCTAGTTTGAAGGCGGGTGAGGGAGGGGGCGGGGACTTTTGTCGACCGAAAGCGCGCTGCCCCCTCTCGACCCGTTCGCGGGCATCCCCGACCGCCGCTACGAGGTGAAGGCCTCCGAGCTGCTGAAACCCGGCAACGCGGGCTTGATGCGCTGGCGGCGTCAGGCCACCAACGCCCCGATCGTCTACGTCGAGGACGCCTACATCACCGGGACGCTGGACCTGCGGGCCGCGGACCTGAAGTACCTGTTCCGGTTCGAGCGCTGCCGGTTCGAGCAGCCGCCGGACGTGCGCGAGGCCAACCTGCTCGGGCTCGTGTTCCGCAAGTGCTGGCTGCCCGGGCTCAAGGCCCGCAACATGCGCAGCCGCAACGACGTCCGCCTCATTCGCAGCGTCGTCCAGGTCGACGGCGACCGGCGGGAGATCGAAGAGACGACCGTCCAGCGCGGCGACGACCGCGAACGCGGCATGCCGAACGCCGCGGTCAACCTGACCGACGCGGTGATCGAAGGCTCGATGGTGCTCACCCGCACCGTGATCTCGCACCCGCACGGCAAGGCGATCCAGGCCGACCGGCTGGTGCTGACCGGCGCGTTGCTGGCCTACCGGATGGTCGCGAACGGCGAAGTCCGGCTCCCCGGCGTCCGGACCGGCGGTAACGTCAACTTTTCCGGCGCCACGCTGAACAACCCGGACGGCTTCGCGCTCAACGGCAACGGCCTGCACATCGGCGGCAGCCTGCTGTGCGAAGTCGACAACTACGGGCCCGCCAGCCAGCGGAAACGCTTCTCCGCCACCGGGATCATGTACCTGCCGAGCGCCACCGTGGACAGCGACATCTCGCTGCGCGAAGCCAAGCTGACGGTGTCCCAGCACGGCCCGATCGCGGTCGACGCGTGGAAGTCCAACGACCCGTACATCGACCCGCGGCCGGCGCTGGTCGCCGACCGGATGCGCGTCGACGGCAACGTCGAGCTGTCCGACGGCCTGCAGGCGCTGGGCACGCTGCGCATGGTCAACGCGCGCGTCGGCGGCTCGCTGCGGCTGGCCGGCGCCGAGATCCGCGTCGAGCGCGGCAAGACGGTCCCGTACTACGACCGCGCGCTGCACCTGGACGGCACCGAGATCGGCGGCGACATCGAGGCGACGAGCCTGCGCGTGCCGACCGGCCAGCTGCGCCTGGCCGACGTCACCGTCGGCGGCAACTTCCTGGCCTGGAACTCGATGTTCCGCCACCCCGGCCGGGACGTGTTCTCGGCCCGGCGGTCCAAGATCGCGGGCAACTTCCAGCTCACCGACGCCACCATCCACGGCACGCTGCGCCTGCAGGGTGTGGACGTCGGCGGCTCGATCAACCTGGCGGGCACCCGGTTGACGGACCCGGGCCGCCGCGCGACCAGCAGTTATTCACTCGACGTCCGCACGGGCCGCGTCGGCCGCGACCTGACGCTCCGGGACAACAACGGCCGCCCGTTCGTGGCCGAAGGAGGAGTCAACCTCGACGGCGCCCAGGTCGCCCGCCGCGTGGACCTGCGCGGTTCCCAGCTCGGGTCGCTGCCCCCGTTCGGCGTGGCCCTGGACGCGGGCGACGTCGCCTCGGACGAGTTCATCCTGACGCCGAGTTCCCCACCGGCCGGCCGCGTGGTGCTGAGGCGAGCCCACTGCGGAACATTGAGCGACAACAACCAGTTCTGGGCGGCGTCCGACGGCATCGAGCTGGAAGATTTCCGCTACGACGCGTTGAAGAAGGGAATCCCCCTCGACGACGACAAGGCCCTGGACGAGCGCATCGAGCTCCTGCGCAGCGCCATGCGCGGCTACCGCCCGGGGCCGTACGACCAGCTCGCGCACATGCTGCGCGCGGCGGGAAACGAAGAGCACGCGTCGACGGTGGCGTTGCGCAAGCAGCAGTTCCGCTACGAAGCATTGGCGCGAGGCTTCAAGTTCTTCGGCCCCGGTGTGCGGCTGTGGAGCTGGCTCCAGCGTTCGATGGTCGGCTACGGCTACCGCCCGGTCCGAGCGCTCGGCTGGCTGCTCACGCTGCTGGTACTGGGCAGCCTGTGGTTCGGCTTGGGCACGGACGACTGCATCCACGACAAGTCGGGCCGGGTAGTGGCCAACGGCGAGCGCTGCGTGGTGAACCAGCAGGACACGGGCCTACAGTGGAACCCGGTGATCTACACGGCGGACCTGCTGGTCCCGATCGTCGACTTCGGCAACAAGTCCAGGTGGTACATGCACGGCCCGGACAACTGGGTAGCGGCAGGCTTCACAGCGTCCGGCTGGATCCTGGCCACCACCGTCGCGGCCGGCGTGAGCCGCATGCTGCGCCGGGACAACTGAGCCCCCGGGCCACCAGACCCCCAAAACCAGCCCCCGCCCTCTCCGGGGGGCGTCCCCAGGTCCAGTCTATCGGCGGGCTCCGACAGGTCCGGCCGTAACAGCGTTTTCGGCCCCGGCTGTCCACATCACTCTGCCGTCATCCACAGCCCGGTTCTGACGGTCGGTGATCTCGGTAAGCCGAGCAAAGTTCTGCGGCCGCTTCGGATCGGGGTGGCGGGGCAGGTCTGGGTGGGGTGCGGGTCTGGGCGTCCGCCTGCAATTCGGGCCGGTGGAGTAGTTGGCCCGGCCGGTCACCCGAAGGCCCATTTACCTAACACCGGTCTCTGACATACCCTCGGTATGTTCCCTCAGTGTGGAGGTCCCCTTGAACGCACCGAACGCCACCGGCCGGATCGAGATCGATGCGGCTCCCGAGGCCGTCTACTCCCTGGTCAGCGATCCCGGGCAGCTCGCCGGCCTCGCCGAGGAGTACGCCGGGCACCGGTGGGTCGGTGAGGCCGACGGGCCCGCCGTCGGGGCCAAGTTCCGCGGCCGCAACCAGCGCGGCTTCCGGCGGTGGAGCACCCTCTCCACCATCACCGACGCCGATCCCGGGCGCCGGTTCGGCTTCGAGGTCACCTCCGTGGCCGGGCTGCCCGTCGCGCGCTGGCAGTACGACTTCGAGCCCTCCCGCGATGGCTGCGTCGTTGTCGAAAGCATGTGGGAGCGGCGGCCGGCTTGGTTCAAGGTGGCGACCTCGACCGTCACCGGGGTCTGGGATCGCGAGCAGGCCAACACCGCCAACATCGCCGCCACCCTGGCCCGGCTGAAGCGGGCCGCCGAAGCTAGTCGATGAAGCGGGACCAGAACGGGATGTAGCGCGGGCCGTCCGGTGGGGCCGTGCTGATGCCGCCCGTCGCGAACTCGCGGTGCAGGTAATCGCGCAGGTCGGAGCCGTAAACGATGATGTCCGTCTGGTACACCGACAGCACCGGGTAGCCCACCGTGCCCGGCACGCCGGGCAGGTAACGGTGCCCGCACACCGGCACCAGCTGCGGGACGTCGGCCAGCCGCCGGCGGGCCTCGCGGACCGCGTCCTCCGGTCCGACCGGGCGCGTGCCCCAGTCCGGCAGCCAGAAACCGTTGTGTTCGACGTCGTACAGCACGCCGTCTACCGGCCACGCCAAACGTTTGCGCAGCTGCTCGGCGTTGCCGCAACGCCAGTCGGGCCAGCGGTCGCCGATCGGGACGCCCGCGGACAGGAACGTCCGGTGGTCCTCGGCGAAGCGGAAGCCGAACCGGCGCTCGACGTCGTCGAGCTCGGTTTCGCTCAGCCCGGGACGCACGGGTTCCCGGAGGTTCTCCTGCAGGTGCCGCGCCTCCTCCGGAGTGAGGGCGCCGGCCGGCTGGACGGGGGTCATGACCCGAGCCTAAGCGGCGGCTCACCCGCCCGCGCGTCCTTTTTTGTGCCGACCTGGGGACCCACGGCCGGGTGAGTTTGTTCTCTCATCGGAGCGGATCGCGGAACAGAGCGTGAGCGCGTGTAGTTCACTCATGCCGTGACTTCTCCACGACCGCAAAGCCGCGTGCGTGCCCCAGAGCTGCGCGGCGACGTCTGGCTGAACACCGGCGGCCGCCCCCTCACCCTCGCCGAGCTGCGCGGGCGCATCGTCCTGCTGGACTTCTGGACCAGCGGCTGCATCAACTGCCTCCACGTGCTGGACGAACTGCGCCCGCTGGAGGCCGAGTTCGCGGACGTGCTGGTCACCATCGGTGTCCACTCGCCGAAGTTCCTGCACGAGGGCGAGCGCGCGTCGATCGAAGCCGCGGTCCGGCGCTACGACGTGCACCACCCGGTGGTCAACGACCCCAAGATGGAGCTGTGGTCGCAGTACGCGGTCCGTGCCTGGCCGACGCTCGTCGTCGTCGACCCCGAGGGGTACGTCGTACACGTCGCCGCGGGCGAAGGGCACGAAGAGGCGCTTCGCCGCGTCATCGCGGACCTCGTGACGAAGCACGAAGCCAAGGGCACGCTGCGGCGCGGCGGCAGCCCGTACGTGCCGGTCGAGGAGCAATCCGGCGAGCTGCGGTTCCCGAGCAAGGCCGTCGCCACCGCCGAAGGGCGCGTCCTGGTCGCCGACACCGGGCACCACGCGATCGTCGAGTTCGCTTCGGACGGCGAGACCGTCATCCGCCGCTTCGGCAGCGGGGCCCGCGGAGGCCAGGACGGGCCGTTCGACATCGCGACCTTCACCGAGCCGTCGGGCATCGCGCTCCTGCCGTACGACATCGCCGAGCGCGTCGGCTACCACGCCGTCGTCGCCGACACGGCCGGCCACCGGCTGCGCGGGCTCGACTTGATCACCGGCGAAGTGACGACGGTCGCCGGCACCGGCGCGCAGTGGCGCAGCGGGCCGGACTCGGGCAAAGCCGTCACGGTCGACCTCACCAGCCCATGGGACATCGCCTGGTGGGGCCCGGCCGGCGGGGTGGTCGTCGCCATGGCGGGCAACCACACGCTGAGCGTGTTCGACCCGGTCGGCGGCACGATCCGCCGCTTCGCCGGCACGACCGTCGAAGGCCTTCGCGACGGCGACGTCAGCGAAGCGTTCTTCGCGCAGACGTCGGGCCTGGCCGTGGACGGCGACAAGCTGTGGCTCGTCGACGCGGAGACGTCGGCGCTGCGCTGGATCGAGCCCGACGGCGAGACGTTCACCGTGCAGACGGCGATCGGCGTCGACCTGTTCTCCTTCGGTCACACCGACGGCCCGGCCGACAGGGCGCTGCTCCAGCACCCGCTGGGCTTGGCGGTGCTGCCCGGCGACAAGATCGCGATCGCCGACACCTACAACGGCGCGGTCCGCCGCTTCGACGTCTTCACCCGCGAGGTGACCACGATCGCCACCGGGCTCGCCGAGCCCCAGGGTCTGCTGCTGCACGACGGCGAGCTGCTGGTCGTCGAGTCCGCGGGCAACCGCCTCGGCCCGCTGCCGGCCGCCGAGCCGACGGTCGTCACCGGTGACGCGCACGCGGTCCGCCGCCCGCCGACGGTGCTCGCCCCGGGCGAGATCGACTTTTCGGTGCTGTTCACGGCCCCGCCCGGCGAGAAGCTGGACGACCGCTTCGGCCCGTCGACGCGGCTGGAGATCAGTGCGTCCCCGCCGACCCTGCTGGCCGACGGCGGCGGGACGGGCACGGATCTGAACCGCAAGATCCGCCTGGCCCCCGGCGTCACGGAGGGCGTGCTGCAGGTCGTGGCCCAGGCCGCGAGCTGCGACGACGGCGGTGAGCACCCCGCGTGCCGGATCACTCGCCAGGATTGGGGCGTCCCGGTCCGCATCGAGGACGGCGGGGTCAGCGAATTGAGCCTGGTCATGGCCGGTGAACCCGCGACCGGCGGGTAACATGCAGGCCGTGTCTGACGGGCCGAAACTCGAAATCCAGATGCTGCACGACCGGGTACTCGTGCGGCTGTCGCCGGAAGAGGGAGAGCGCCGCAGCAGCGGCGGCATCGTGATCCCCGCGACGGCGCAGGTCGCGCGCCGCCTCGCGTGGGGTGATGTACTGGGCGTAGGCAACAGCGTGCGAAACGTCAAGACCGGCGACCGCGTGCTCTTCAACCCGGAGGACCAGCTCGAGGTCGAGATCCAGGGCGAGGGGCACCTGGTGATGCGCGAACGCGACATCCACGCGGTGGCGACCGAGCGCACCGAGCACGGGACGGGGCTCTACCTGTAGGTCGGGTCCCGCGAAAGGCAGGCGCGTGGCAGACGAAGAGGTAAGCGAGGGCGCGGAGGTCCGCAAGCTCGCCACCGAGGGGGCGACTGCGGAGTCGCCGGTCACGGCCGCCGAGCCGGGCCTCGCCGACGCCGCCGAGCCGCCCGCGAGCGACGCCGCGCCGACCGCGGCCGAGCCGGCGCCTGCGCCTGGTGAGCCGCTGACCGCGGCCGAGCCGGAGTCGGTGCTCCCGGAGGGCGCCGAGCGGCCTGTCGCCGCTGAGCTGCCAGGTGGCGCGGCGGCCGGGGCGTCTGCGCAACCCGCGACCGCTGAAACGCCTGCGCCTACCGCCGATGAGGCCGCTGAGTCGCCGATGGCCGGGTCGGCCGGGGAGCCGGTCGATCCGGCGCCTGGGTGGCCCACTGCCGTCGAGGTGCCCGCGGTGGCTGCCGAGGCGCCGGCCGCAGTCGGGGTGATCGCCGCGACTGAAGTCGTTCCTGCATGGCCGCCTGTTGTTCCGGCACCGGCACCGGACAACGGCGGGACCGATCTCTTCTCCGATGATCTGCTCGGCGAGCTCCTCGAAACCCCAACGCCACCGCCGGTTCCCGATACTCCCGCCCGGAAGCTGCGCAAGGGCGTTGCCCGGACCATGATGACCATCGGGCTCGCCCTGGGGCTCTTCGTCATCCTCTACGCCATCGATCTCGCCGTCAGTGCCGGGGATGTGCCGCGTGGGGTCACCGTGGCCGGGATCGATGTTGGCGGGCTCAGCCATGCCGAGGCCGAGGCCAAGCTGCGGAAGGAGCTCGAACCTCGGCTGATTCGGCCCGTCGTCGTGCACGGCGGGGATGTTCGAGGCGAACTCGTGCCCTCGCAGTCCGGGCTGGGGCTCGACTGGCCGAACACCCTCGGGCTCGCTGGGCACCAGCCGCTCAGTCCGATCACGCGGATCATGTCCTTCTTCACCAGCCGCGAGGTCGGGGTCGCCACGCGCACCGACCAGAACCGGATCGCCGAGGCCGTTCGGGAGCTGGCCGAGGGCAAGCTGAACCACCCCGCCACCGAAGGCTCGGTCGGGTTCACGCCCATCGCCGGCAGCGACGGCGGGGTCAGCGCCCACCCCATCCTGCCGCGGCAGGGCCAGCAGCTCACCGATCTGGCCGGGGCCGTGCACACCGTCACCGACCACTGGCTCGACCGCGGCGGGGTCACGCTCACCATGGCCATCACGCCCGTGCGCGCGACCGCCGCCGGGGTGCAGGCCGCCTGTCAGCAGATCGTTGTCCCCGCCGTGGCGAAGCCCGTCGTCGTGCACGGCGAGGGCAAGGACGTTCCGCTCAAGCCCGCCACCATCGCGTCGTCGTTCCAGTTCGCCGCCGTCGAGGGCGGGGCCGTCGAGGTGCGCATCGACCAAGGCAAGCTGCAGGCCGCCCTCAAGGACCCGCTCGCCGGCACCGAGACCGACGGCAAGGACGCGCAGATCGTCTTCACCGGCGACCAGCCGACCGTCGAGCCCTCCGAGGACGCCCGCAAGGTGGACTGGGAGAAGACCTTCCTTCCCCTCATCGACGTGCTGAAGAAGCCCGACGGCCGGGACCTGCCCGTCGTCTACAGCGCGTCGACGCCCAGCGTGACCACCGACGCCGCCAGCGCGCTCGGCATCAAGGAGGTCATCGGCGAGTTCACCACCGGCGGCCTGGCCGGCCCGGCCGAGACGAACAACCGGACGCTCGCCGCGCGCGTGTCCGGCACGATCGTCAAGCCCGGCGAGACGTTCAGCCTCGGTGGCCGCTCCGGCCCGCGCACCGCGGACGCCGGCTACGTGCCCGCTCCGGCCGACGAGGACGGCACCGGCCCGGACGTGGTCGGCGGCGGCGTCTCCCAGCTGGCGTCCACGTTGTACAACGCCGCCTACCTCGCCGGCCTGACCGACGCCGGCCACCTCGAGCACGACCACTACCTCGACCGCTACCCCGTCGGGCGCGACGCCAAGGCCGTCAACGCCGACGGCAGCCCCGTCGAGCTCAAGCTCACCAACGACGCGACGACCGGCATCGCCGTCCAAGCCACCGTCTCCGGCGGCTCGGTGACCGTCCGGATCTGGGGCACCCGGCACTTCCGCGTCGAGGGCCAGACCGGCGCGCAGACCCCCGGCGACCCGCCGCCCATCCAGTTCGGCTCCGGTGGGGCGGCTGCCTGCCAGCCGTCGATCGGCTCGTCCGGCTTCAGCGTCACCGACACGCGCGTGCTCTACGACCTCGCGAGCGGCACCGAGCTCCGGCGGACGTCGCACACGGCCACCTACGGCCCGCGTCCGACCATCCTTTGTTGAGTTGTCAGCGAAGGACCATGCACCCCGCCTCCTCGAAGTCGCGCAGCCACGCCGGCTCCCGCAGGTGCTTGTTCCACCGCAGATCCAGCTTGTCCAATTTGGACAGCTGGGCGAGCGACGCCGGCAACGTCGTCAACGCGTTCTCCCGCAGGTCCAGCTGACGCAGCTCGCTCAGCAAGCCGATCGACGACGGCAGCGAAGTGAGCCGGTTGCCGCGCAAATGCAGCTCCCGCAACGCACCGAGCGCGCCGATCGACTCGGGCAGCGCGGCCAGCTCGTTGCGGTACAGCCGGAGCTCGCGCAGCGCCGCGAACCCCGAGAGGTCCGACGGCAACGACG
This sequence comes from Amycolatopsis sp. NPDC003861, assembly GCF_053605405.1. Classification (NCBI taxonomy): domain Bacteria; kingdom Bacillati; phylum Actinomycetota; class Actinomycetes; order Pseudonocardiales; family Pseudonocardiaceae; genus Amycolatopsis; species Amycolatopsis sp. NPDC003861. The sequence goes on along the minus strand of NZ_JBSGJD010000004.1, from coordinate 62,778 downwards.
TGAGCCGGTTGTCCGTGCACCCCAGGTACCGCAGCCTCCCCAGTCCGCACCAGGCATCCGGGAACTTCGTCAGCCGGTTGTCGCTGACGTACAGGTACTCGGTGAGCCCGGCCAGCTCACCCAGCTCGCCGGGCAACGACTCGAACCGGTTGTGCGCCAGGTCGAGCGTGTGCAACGACGTCAGCGCCGAAATCCCCGGCGGCAGCACGGAAATCCGGTTCGCCGCCAGGTTCAGCACGCGCAACGACGTCAGCGACCACAGCGACGCGGGCACCTCCGCGATCGCGTTCTTGTACAGATCGAGCTGCGTGACATCGGGTGGGATCGGCGGCACGGACGTCAGCCCCTGATCGCTCAACTCCACTGACGTCATGACGACCTCCGGGTCAACGGCAGCAACGCCCACGTCGACGCGTCGTCCGGAGTGGACACCTGGATCCGCAGGCCCGGCGCCTCCGACACGGCCAGCTCGGTCAGCCGGAGGCGCATCCGGCCCGCCCGCGGGTGCTGGAACTCCCGCAACCGCGGCCGCGGTTCCGCGACCTCGTGCCGCGCCCACAGCTCCGCGAACTCGGCGCTCAGCTCCGACAGCCGCCGGATGTCCTCGTCCCACGACGGGTCACCGACGTGCCTGCCGTACTCGGCCCGCATCCGCGCGACCATGTGCGGGACCTCCTCGTCGTAGTTCAGCAGCATCCGCCGCGCGTTCGGCTCGGTCACGCAGCACCACAGCAAGTTCTTGTGCAGGCACGGCAGGCTGTGCCACTCCCAGAACAGCTCCTCCTGCGCCGCGTTCGACGCGAGGATGTCGAACCGGCCGTTGATCACCGTGGCCGGCAGCGGGTCGAGCGCGCGCAGCACCTCGCGCACCGCGTCCGGCACGACCTCGACCGACGACGGCAGCCGCGACGGCGTCAGCTCCGCCAGCCGGTACAGGTGCTCCCGCTCGGGGTGATCCATTCGCAGCGTGCGGGCCACCGCGTCGAGCACCTGCGAGCTCGCGTTGATCGGCCGCCCCTGCTCGAGCCACGTGTACCAGGTGACGCCGACGCCGGCGAGCAGCGCGACCTCCTCCCGCCGCAACCCGCTGGTGCGGCGGCGTACGCCGGGCGGCAGCCCGACCTCCTCCGGGCCGATCCGTGCCCGGCACGCCTTGAGGAACTGGCCGAGTTCCTCCCGGCGGCCGGCGTGGACCTGCGTTGACGTCATACCGGACATGGTGCCGGAGGGGTACGACAATTTTCGGCGAAGCGGGTGCTGCCGGTACCAGCATCAGCAGGCTCTCTCCGCCCGGATCCGAAGAACCCCAAGGTCAGAGCCATGACTCTGACCACCGAAGCCCCGGCCATCCCGGACCGGGCCGCGCGGCCGTGGTTCATGCTGGCCGTCCTGCTGCTCGGCCAGTTCATGGCGCTGCTCGACGTCACCGTCGTGAACGTCGCCATGACCGACATCCGCACCGACCTGCACGCGTCCGGCGCCGCGCTGCAGCTCGTCGTTTCCGGCTACACCGTGGGTTACGCGATGCTCCTGATCACCGGCGCCCGCCTCGGCGAGCTGTTCGGGCGGCGACGGCTGTTCGTCACCGGCGTCGTCGCCTTCACCGTCTGTTCGCTGCTCTGCGGGTTCGCGCCGGACCCGGTGACGCTGATCGTCGCGCGGATCGCCCAGGGCGCCGGCGCGGCGCTGATGATGCCGCAGGTCATCAGCGTCATCCAGGCGCAGTTCAGCGGCCCCGCGCGGGCCAAGGCCCTCAGCGCGTACACCGCCGTCATCTCGGTCGCGTTCGTGTCCGGCCAGGTGCTCGGCGGGGTGCTCGTCGGCGCCGACCTCTTCGGCGCGGGCTGGCGGCCCATCTTCCTGGTGAACGTGCCGATCGGGGTGCTCGTCGCCGCACTCGCCGTGCGCCTGGTGCCCGGCGGCGCGGCGAAAGCGGGCCGCCGGCTCGACCTCGCCGGCCTCGCCCTCGCCGTGCCCGCGGTGGTGCTCATCGTCCTGCCGCTGGTGCTCGGGCACGAAACCGGCTGGCCGGTGTGGACGTTCCTCTCGCTCGCGGCGGGCGCCCTGCTGGCGGTGCTGTTCGTGGTCGTGGAACGCCGGGTGCGCGACCCGCTCGTCAACCTCGGCGTCCTCAAGATCCGCGGGGTCGCACCGGGACTGGCCGCGCTGGCCACCGGCGTGGCGTCCTACGGCGGGTTCCTGTTCTGCGTGGCCTTGCACCTGCAGGCCGGCCTCGGAGAGACGGCCCTGGCGGCCGGCCTCACCATGGCGCCCGGTGGTGTGGTCTTCGGCATCTGCGGGTTCTTCTGGCACAAGCTGCCCGAACGCGTCCACGCGGCACTGACACCGTGCGGCTACGCGGGTTCCGCGGCCGCCTACGCGTTGCTGGGCTTCAGCCTGAAGGACGGCGGAAAGGGCGGCGCGCTGTTCTTCGCCGCGCTCCTGCTGTTCGGCCTCTCCATGGGCCTGGCGTTCGGATCGCTGATGGCGCACGCGCTGACCCACGTCCCGCTCGAAAGCGCGGCGGACGCCAGCGGTCTGCTCACGACGACGTTGCAGCTGGGCCAGGTGGTCGGCGTGGCGACGTTCGGGAGCCTCTTCCTGACGCTCGCCGCGGGGTCGTCCGCGCACGCCATCACCACGACGATGACGTGGGCCGCGGTCCTGCTGCTGGTGGGCGTCGGGTTCGCCGTCGCGCTCGCCCGCGCGTCGGCCCGGCAGTAGCCACGGAAAAGCCCGGCCGGTTCACCCGAAGGTGTACCGGCCGGGCCGAAAGCCGAAAGCGTTACCTGGTTACCCCACGACGGCCGTAGGCACCGGCGGCGATGCTCACGCCGATCGCGGCCAGGACGACCTGGGTGAGGATCTCCAGCCAGTCGATGCCGTTCGTGTCGGCGTAGCCCAGCCCACGGGCGATGGCCGTACCGATGAAGGCGGCGATGATACCGATCACGATGGTCAGCCAGATCGGGATGTTCTGCTTGCCGGGAGCGACCAGCCGGCCCAGAACGCCGATGATCAGCCCGACGATGATGGCGCTGATGATGCCGGCGACAGTCATCACTTTCTCCTCTCGGTGATCGCGGTCCGGCCACTCGGTCCCGCGAACTCGCAGACGGAATTCCCCGGCATCCCGACCCCGAAACGCGAAGGGCCCCTTCCCGGGTGGGAAGGGGCCCTTCGGCGGAATGCGTTGATCAGAACGCGGCTTCGTCGATCTCCATGAGCGCGTTGTCGGCGGCCTCCACGATGGCGCGGCGGGCGGTCAGCTCCGGCAGCACCTGCTTCGAGAAGAACGAGGCCACGGCGATCTTGCCCTCGTAGAACGAAACGTCCTTGGCGGACGCGCCCGCGTCGAGCTTGCCGATGGCGACCTCGGCGTGCTTGAGCAGCTGCCAGCCGATGAGCAGGTCGCCGACCGACATCAGCAGGCGGACCGTGTGCTGGCCGACCTTGTTGATGCTCTGCGGGTCCCCCTGCGACGCGGTCAGGTAGCCGATCAGCGAGCCGAGCATGCCCTGGGTGTCCTCGAGGGCCTGCTTGAGCAGCGCGCGCTCGTTCTTGAGCCGGCCGTTGCCCGCCTCGGACTCGATGAACTTGGTGATCTCGCCGGCCACGTACGCGAGCGACTGGCCCTTGTCGCGGACGATCTTCCGGAAGAAGAAGTCCAGCGACTGGATGGCCGTGGTGCCCTCGTACAGCGAGTCGATCTTGGCGTCGCGGATGTACTGCTCGATCGGGTAGTCCTGCAGGAAGCCGGAGCCACCCAGCGTCTGCAGCGACTGCACGAGCTGCTCGGTGGCGCGCTCGGAGCCGACGCCCTTGACGATCGGCAGCAGCAGGTCGTTGACGCCGTGCGCGAGCTTCTGGTCGCCCTCGCCGGTCCACAGCTGGTCCTGGAAGGACGCGGTGTACAGGTAGACCGCGCGGAGGCCCTCGGCGTACGCCTTCTGGAGCATCAGCGAGCGGCGGACGTCCGGGTGGTGCGTGATGGTGACGCGCGGGGCGGTCTTGTTCAGCATGTTCGGCAGGTCGGCGCCCTGGACGCGCTCCTTGGCGTACTCGAGCGCGTTGAGGTAACCCGTCGACAGCGTCGCGATGGCCTTCGTGCCGACCATCATCCGGGCGTACTCGATGACCTGGAACATCTGCGCGATGCCGTCGTGCACCTCGCCGAGCAGCCAGCCCTTGGCCGGGGTGCCGTGCTGGCCGAACGTCAGCTCGCACGTCGTGGAAGCCTTGATACCCATCTTGTGCTCGACGTTGGTGACGAAGGCGCCGTTGCGCTCGCCCAGCTCACCGGTCTTGGTGTCGAAGTGGAACTTCGGCACGAGGAACAGCGACAGGCCCTTGGTGCCCGGCTTCGTCTCGATGCCCGGGCCCTCGGGGCGCGCCAGCACGAGGTGCATGATGTTTTCGCTCATGTCGTGCTCGGCGGAGGTGATGAACCGCTTCACGCCGTCGATGTGCCAGGAGCCGTCCTCCTGCTTGGTGGCCTTGGTGCGGCCCGCGCCGACGTCGGAGCCGGCGTCCGGCTCGGTCAGCACCATCGTGGCGCCCCAGGCCCGGTCGATCATGATCTGGGCCCAGTGCTTCTGCTCTTCGGTGCCGTTCTTGTTCACGATCATGGCGAAGTTGGGGCCCGCCAGGTACATGAACAGCGGCGCGTTGGCGCCGAGGATGAGCTCGGACGCCGCCCACTGCACGGTCGGGGGGAGACCGAAGCCGCCGAGGTCGTTGGTCAGGCCGAGGCGCCACCACTCGCCGTCGAGGAGCTGCTGGTAGCTCTTCTTGAAGGACTCGGGGATCTTGACGCTGAACGTCTTCGGGTCGTACACGGGCGGGTTGCGGTCGGCGTCGGCGAAGGACGCGGCGAGCGGGCCGGTCGCGAGCTTGTTCAGCTCGGACAGCACCCCGCGGGCGGTCTCTTCGTCGGATTCGGCGAGCACACCCTTGCCCAGGCGCTCCTGCACGCCGAGTACCTCGAAGAGGTTGAACTCCAGGTCTCGGACGTTGCTCTTGTAGTGGCCCATGTCGTCACTCCAATGTGTTCGGCTCCCCGGCCGGGCACATGTTCGCCTTACTCGCCGGTAACTTCAGGATATTACCTGTGGGTAACCAGGGCAAGCAGATCCGCACTTCCGAGTATCGGAAATCCACCCGGATGTCGTCTTCTTCCTGGGGAAGAAGCGTCAGCGGTGGCCCGGGATCGCCGTTGTGTCCACCGTCACCGGGACGTAGCCGTCTTCGGGGCGGGCGATGAGGATCCCGCTGCGGAAGGCGATCGTCACGGCGTGCGTCCGGTCCCGGGCGGAAAGCTTGCGCAGGATGCTCTTCACGTGGGTCCGGACGGTTTCGACGGACAGGAACAGCAGCTTCGCGATCGCCGAGTTTTCGAGCCCTTCGGCGACCAGCTGGAGGACTTGGTACTCGCGCCTGGACAGCGGCATCCCGCCGCGTGGCGACGGCGGGCTGTCGTGGGCGAGGTCGCCTTTCGGGGCGGTGGTGCGCTTCGGCCGGGCGGTCAGGGCGGCCAGTGCCGGGTCGATGTAACGGCGTTCGCTGTGCGCTCGCCGGATCGCTTCGGCGAGCCGGCGTGAATCGATCGATCGCGGCACGATCGCGTGCGCGCCCGCGGCGATCGCGGCGGCGAGGTACTGCTGGGTGCGATTCGTGTCACGGATCAGGGTGACCAGGATCAGCGCCGGATCGCCGGCGTTGAGCAGCTTGGTCAGGTGGCAGTTCGGGTCGAGCGCCGAATCCAGGACGACGACGTCCGGTTTGACCTGTTCGCAGAGCTGCAGGGCCGCGTGGTGGCTGGCGGCCTGCCCGGCCCAGTGCAGCCCCTGGTTGCGGTGCACGAGCGCGGCGAGACCGTCGCGGAAGATCGGCACCGGATCGACGACCGCCACACCGAGGCTGCGCGCGCCTGGTCCGGCGGGCCCCGCGGGCCTGCGGGTGGGCTCGATGCCGTGCATCGCGGGCCTCCGTCTCTGCGCCGTCGCTCCTGGGACGCCTCCCGGCGTCGTCCGGTCCCCCTGCCAGGACCGGTCAGAAGTGACTCCTCCTGCTTGGTACGAGTCGCGATTGCGCAGCTCATGACGCCAAATCCCCCTCATGGCCCAATCCGCCGGTCACAGCAAACTTTCCGTAGAAGAAGATCTTGGAGAGCTGGCTCGGCCGGGCGGGAAAGGGCCTGATGGGGCAGTCGGCGCTACTGAGGGTGGCCCGCAGTCCGTTCAACGATTTCGACAGTTTTCGGATGCGGCTCGAAGCAGGGCGAACTCGGCCGCCAGCCCGGCCGGTGTCCAGTGCGCGTTGAGCCCGCTCGGGTTGGGAAGAACCCACACCCGGGTGTCACCTATCCGGTGGTCCTGACGGCCGACGCGCGCCTTCGGGAAGCCGAACGCGGTCCGGTAGGCGGTGATCCCGACGACGGCCAGCCACCGCGGCCGGTACTCGAGGACTTTGGCGGTGAGGATCTGCCCGCCTTCGCGGAGTTCGTCGTCGCTGAGCTCGTCGGCGCGGGCGGTGGTCCGGGCGACGACGTTCGTGATGCCGAGGCGGAGGTCGAGGAGGTCGTCCTGCTCGCTGGGCGCGTAGAGCCGCGGGGTGAAGCCGCCGCCGTGGAGGGCGGGCCAGAAGCGGTTGCCGGGGCGCGCGAAGTGCCGGCCGAGGGCGCCGGAGTAGAGGCCGGGGTTGATGCCGCAGAAGAGGACGTCGAGATCCGGGGCGATGACGTCGGGGATGGTGGCGTTGTGCGCCGCGGCCAGCTGGTCCTTCGTGGGTCGGGTGCTCACCGGTCCAGTTTCCGGCACGCTCGGGACATGGAGGTCACCGCGGACGGCTCGCTTGCGTGGGGTAGCGGATTCGGTACTGACCTGCGTAACCTGTGTGATCTCCCGCACAGCGCCGTACCGAGGAGGATTTCGTGCAGCTTCCGATCGTCCTCGGGCTGGTCGCGCTGGTCCTGGCCGTCGCCGCGCTGGTCGTCGTCCTGGAAGACCGGCGGGCCGCCAAGCGGGCTGCCCTGCAGCGGAAAGCGCGGCTAGCGCGTCTCGGCGAGGTGGACCCGCTCGCTCCGGGCCGGCTGCACGTCGACCGTTGAACGCAGGAGCGTCAGCAGCAACGCCCCGAACACCCAGCCGACCATCGCGCCGAGCGTGTTGTTCATGAGGTCGTCGACGTCGAAGATGCGGTAGACGTACGGCGCCGTGCCGAAGTTCGCCGTGAGCTGGGTGACCTCGATGAACAGTGACGCCGCGAAGCCGATCAGCGCGGTGCCGGTCAGGCTTCGGCGCCAGAGGATCCGCGCGAACACCCCGAGCGGGACGAACAGCAGCACGTTCAGGCATGCCTGCTGGAACGTCTGCGTCGTGAACCACTCCCCGCCGTGCTTGAGCAGCTCCGTGTGGATGTCGGCGATCCACTGGAACGGGTGCAGTTGCACGGTCTGCGTCAGCCGGCGGGTGCCGGGGCCGGGCAGCGGCAGGAAGACGACCGCGAGCGTCATGCAGCCGTAGAGCAGTACCGCCGCCGTGGTCGCGAGCCCGCGCAGGCGCAGGCGGCCGTGGTGGGCGAGCTGGGTGATCAGCTGCGGCACGAGGACCACGGCCCACAGCGCGAGGAACCCGGTGAAGCCGTACTGCAGGGCTGTGAGCTGTGCGTTCGTCATGCCACCGACGTTATGGATCTTGCCACCGGTGCCGCTTCGGTCGATGAGCCGCACCGCCCGGACGCTCCTCGGCCACTTGGCCGACCCGCCGCCGGGCCGATCGGTCAGCCGTCTTCGCGCTCCTCGCCGTACCGCCGGAGCGGTGTTACCGAAGTCATGCCGCCGTAACCGGATGCGCCTTGCGCCGATACGGGAATGAGCACGACGCTCGGCACGTCGGAGTCTCTGCAGGCAACGAAAGGAACGCTCATGGCACCGGTCCGGGTCGGCATCGTCGGGCTCAGCGCGAACGGCGGCTGGGCCGCCACCGCGCACGTGCCCGCGCTGGCCGCGGTGGACGGCTACGAACTCCGCGCGCTCGCCGGCAGCACCGCCGAGTCCGCTCGGGTGGCCGGCGAGAAGTACGGCGTGCCCCTGACCTTCGGCGACGCCGGGGAGCTCGCCCGGCACCCGGAGGTCGACCTCGTCGTCGTCGCCGTGAAGGTGCCGGAGCACCGGGCGCTCATCGAGCCCGCGCTCGCCGCGGGCAAGCAGGTGCTGAGCGAGTGGCCGCTCGGCGTCAGCCTAGCCGAAACCGAGGCGCTGGCCGAAGCCGCCCGGGAGAAGACGACCGCCGTCGGTCTGCAGGGGCGCTCGGCGCCGGCGTTGCGCTACCTGCGCGACCTCATCAAGGACGGGTACGTCGGCCGCGTTCTTTCGACGTCGCTCATCGCTTCGGGCGCGAATTGGGGCCCCAGCGTGCGGGCCGGCCGCGACTACCAGCTGCACCCCGCGGGCGGGGCGACGATGCTGACCATCCCGTTCGCGCACACCGCCGACACCCTCGCCATGGTCCTCGGCGGCTTCGCCGAGCTCTCGGCGACGATGGCGACCGTCCGGCCGCGGGTGCGCGACGAGGTCACCGGCGAGTCCGTCGAGATGACCGCGCCGGATCAGATCGCCGTCAGCGGCGTCCTCGACGGGGGCGCCGTCGCGTCGGTGCACCTGCGCGGCGGAACGTCGCCGGCCACGAACTTCCACTGGGAGATCAACGGCACCGAGGGCACGCTGGTCGTCGAGGCCGCGGACCCGCTGTTCTGGATCGCGAAGCTGACGCTGCGCGGCAGCCGCACCGGGACGCTCGAGAAGCTCACCGTGCCCGCGCGGTACGAGCTGCCGCAGCTGGCCGGCCGCAGCGCCGAGCCGTCGTACAACGTCGCGCACGCCTACGCCCGCCACCTCAAGGGCGACCTGCCGGACTTCGCGCACGCCCTGCGCGTGCACCGGGTGCTCGACGCCGTCCAGCGGTCGGCCGACAGCGGTGCTCGCATCGTACTGGACGCAAAGTAACTGTTACTGCCGGTCGTAGGTTTCCGTTACCCTCGGGTCATGGACGACGTTGTCTACGACCGCGCGGGCCGCGGCGAGCCGCTGGTGCTGATCCACGGCATCGGCCACCGCCGCCAGGCGTGGGCGCCGGTGTTCCCGTTGCTCACGGCCCAGCGCGACGTCATCGCCGTCGACCTGCCCGGCTTCGGCGAGTCGCCCGAACCGGCCGGCGGCTACGGCATCGAGCCGGCGCTGGTGATGTTCAAGGAACTCTTCACCGACCTCGGGCTCGACCGGCCGCACGTCGCCGGCAACTCACTCGGCGGCCTGCTCTCGCTGGCCCTCGGGCAGGCCGGGCTGGTCCGCAGCGTCACGGCGCTGTCGCCCGCCGGGCTGTGGACGCGGCCCCAGAAGATCTACGCGATCGCCACGCTCAAGGCCCATCGCGCCCTCGCCCAGCGCACGCCGCCGCACGTCGTGCGCCGCATCGCCGCGACGGCGTCCGGGCGGCGCGCCCTGACCGGGATGATCGTCGGACGCCCCGAACTGCAGACGCCCGGCACCGTCGTCGAGGACGCCCACGCGCTCGCCACCGCCCCGGGCTTCGAGCCGACCGCGGCGCAGTCCCGCGGGGACTTCCGGTTCACCGGCCCGGTCACGGGTGTCCCGGTGACTGTCGCCTGGGCCGAGCGCGACCGGATCCTCGCTCGGCCGCGCGTCGCCGACCTGCGGAAAGTTGCGCCGCACGGGGTGTTCCGGCTGCTGCCCGGCTGCGGGCACGTGCCGATGAACGACGACCCGGAGCTCGTCGCGCGGGTGCTGCTCGACGGAAGCCGTTAGGTGACATTCGCTTTACGTCCGTCTTTTGACCCTGGTAGGTGACTGCTCCGCGAGGCAGAATCCTCCGCCGTGCGCCCGTTCGGGGACCCTGGGCGCGAATCGGAGGAAGAACACTCATGAGGCTTTCGACCCGGCTTGCGGTGTTCGCCGCGGCCGCGCTGGCGACGACGGCGGTGACCACCGCACCCGCGTCCGCGGGCCAGCGCCCGGATCCCACCACCGACGTCCGGATCATCGGGTTCAACGACCTGCACGGCAACCTGGAGCCGCCGTCCGGTTCCAGCGGGCGTGTGGTGCAGTCGGACGGGACCACTGTGGACGCCGGCGGCGCCGCTTACCTGGCCACGCACGTGAAGCAGCTGCGGGCGCAGGTGGCCAACTCGTTCGTCGTGTCCGCCGGTGACAACATCGGCGCGTCGCCGGTGGTCTCGGCGCTGTTCCACGACGAGCCGACCATCGACTTCCTGAACATGCTGGGCGTCAGCACGTCCGTCGTCGGCAACCACGAATTCGACGAGGGCTACAAGGAACTGCAGCGCATGCAATTCGGCGGCTGCCACCCGACCGACGGTTGCCAGTTCGAGAAGCCCTTCAAGGGTGCGAACTTCCCGTTCATCGGGTCCAATGTGTCCTTCACCAACGGCCTGCCCGCGCTGTTGCCGTTCACCGTCAAGTTCGAGGGCGGCATCCCGGTCGGCGTCATCGGCGCCACGCTGAAGGACCTGCCCACCGTCGTCACGCCGGAGGCCATCAAGGGCCTGAAGTTCGGTGACGAGGTCGAGGCGATCAACCGGACCGCGAACCTGCTCGACTTCTTCGGCGTCAAGGCCCAGGTCGTGCTGATGCACCAGGGCGACGGCACCGAGGTCGAGGGCCCGAACGACTGCAAGCTGCGCCCCGGCCCGGCCGCCGCGATCGCCGCCGCGGTGACGCCGAAGGTCGACGCGTTCTTCACCGGGCACAGCCACCAGCAGTACAACTGCGTGATCAACGACCCGGCCGGCCAGCCGCGCCCGGTCATCCAGGGCTCGTCGTTCGGCCGGCTGCTGTCGGTGGTGGACCTGAAGATCAGCCGCAAGACGCGGGACGTCGTGCGGTCGCAGACCAAGGCGTTCAACGAGATCGTCACCCGCACGGTCACGCCGGACCCGGCCGTGGCCGCGCTGGTCGCCGACGCCAAGACGAAGTCCGCCCCGATCGCGAACAAGCAGGTCGGCACCATCACCGCGGACCTGCCGGCGGCGGGCAACGCGGCCGGCGAGTCGCCGCTCGGCGACGTCATCGCCGACGCGCAGCTCGCGGGCACGCAGGCGAACAACGCGGTGATCGCCATGACCAACCCGGGTGGCATCCGCGCCGACCTGACGTACAAGTCGTCGCCGAACGGCGAGGGCGACGGCGTGGTGACCTACGGCGAGGCGTTCACCGTCCAGCCGTTCGCGAACATCATGCAGACGATCACGCTGACCGGTGCGAACCTGAAGAACGTGCTGGAGCAGCAGTGGCAGGGCTCGACGACGCGCTTCCTGCAGATCTCGAGTTCGCTGCACTACAGCTACTCGGCGTCCGCGCCACAGGGTTCGCGGATCTCGGGCCTCACGGTCAACGGCACGCCGGTCGACCCGGCGGCGTCGTACCGCGTGTCGGTGAACAACTTCCTCGCGGCCGGCGGGGACGGCTTCACCGAGTTCACCAAGGGCACCAACCTCTCCGGTGGCCCGGTGGACCTCGACGCCCTGATCGCCTACCTGGGTGCCCACCCGAACCTGGCCCCGCCCGCGGCGGACCGGATCACCCGCCTGCCGTAGGTCCGGTTCCTCCAAGACACCGGGTCGACAATGAACCCATGACGACCTGGGAAGACGTCGTCGGCCTCGCCTCCGCGCTGCCGGAGGTCGAGGCGTCGACGTGGTATCGCACGCCCGCGCTGAAGGTGGCGGGCAAGGGGTTCGCGCGGCTGCGCACCGAGGCCGAAGGCGGCCTGGTCGTGATGTGCGGGCTGGACGAGAAGGCCGCGTTGCTGGAATCCGGCGACGCGGCCTTCTTCACGACCTCGCACTACGACGGGCACGGCTCGATCATCGTCGACCTCGAGCGGGTGAACGTCGATCAGCTGCGTGAGCTGCTCGAAGAGGCGTGGCGGCGGAAGGCGCCGCGCCGGCTGCTCACTTGAGTTCGCCGCGCAGCATGCTCATCAGGATCATGTCGTGGCGCTCGCCTTCGGCGTCGATGAAGGACTCGCGGTGACGGCCCTCTTCGACGAAGCCGATCTTGCGGTAGACGTGCCGGGCGGCTTCGTTCTCCGCGACGACCCACAGCGTGATCTGGTGCAGGCGCATGGCGGTGAAGCCGTAGCGGCACATCATGCGCAGGGCCTCGGTGCCGTAGCCGCCGCCCCGGTACTCGGCGTCGCCGATGTAGACGTCGAGCGTGGCCTCGCCGAGTTCGGGCTCGGCGTCCCGCAGGTCGATGACGCCGATGAGCTTGCGCTCGGCCTTGGCCTCGATGCCGAGGACGACCTTTTCGTAGGTGTTGAGCGCGCGTTCCTCGCACCGCTTGCGCACCTGGGCCAGCGAGAGCGGGTGTTCGTTGTTCATCCAGCGGCCGACCTCGGGATCGTAGGTCCACGGGTGCAGCCGTTCGGCGTCCTCCGGTTCGAGCGCGCGCAGCCGGACGAGTTCCCCCTCGATCATGTCCACTCCCGTTCCATCGGCAGAAAGTCGTCGAGCAAGGCCGAGGAACTGCCGGACCGGGACCGGCCTGGCCCGCCGCGCATCATCGTGCACGAGGTCGGCGCCGCGCACGCGAATATTCCGCCGCCGGGTGACGCGCATGAGATCAACGGGCGATGAATTAACCGATCGGGTGACCCCGGCTCCCCCGGCGCACCGCGCCGATGGTGGGATATGGCGCATGTCGACCGCATGGCCGCTGCGCCAGGACCCGGAAGGGCCGGTCATCATCGCGCTGGCCCTGGTGAACGACCCCGACGCGCTGGGCTTCGTCGTCCTGGACGACGAGGACGACTGGTTCATCAGCGACGGCACCGAGCTGTCCGACGACGTGCTGGTCAACCGCGAGAGCTTCGGCAAGATGTCGCTGCGCGAAGCCGTCGAACTGCTGCCGCAGCTGGGCGCGCTGAAGGACCTGCCGACCGGGATGGCCGCCGACTGGGACCCCGAGCGCCGCACGTGGCTGCTCTCGTCCGTGACCGGCTCCGACGACGAAGACGAGGACGTCCGCCTGCTCGCCCAGCGCCGCGCGGCCTGGAAGTTCGAAGGCTCGCCGGACGACGAAGCCCAGATCAGCAGCGGCCTCACCGAGATCCCGACCGGCCCCGAGCAGCCGGTGCGCGCGGTCCGCCAGGTCGTCCGCGAGCAGGACGGCACCTGGCTGTTCGTCGGCTTCGAGGTCCCCGAGGCGGAGGACTTCGAGGTCGAGGGCCTGGAGCTGGAGCACGTGGCGAACCTGTACCCGGACGTCCGCACGGTGCTGAAGGCCGCGCCGGGCCAGGTCTACGACCGCGCGACGCCGGACTCGGACTGGGAGCTCGTCGAAGGTTAGAGCTCGATCGGGAGGTGGAAGAGCCCGCGCGTGATCGGGCTCGGCCACCAGGTCAGCTCCTCTTCGGGGACGGCGAGGCGGGCCGTCGGAAGACGCCTGAGCAGGGTCTCGAAGGCGACGTCGGCCTGCAGCCGGGCCAGGGCCGCGCCGATGCAGAGGTGCGGCCCGGCGCCGAAGGCGAGGTGCCGCCGTTCTCCGGCACGCTGTCCCGGCCGGAAGGCGTCCGGTTCCGCGAAGGCCGCGGGGTCGCGGTCGGCGGCCAGCACCGAAACGAGGATCGGGTCGCCCGGCCGCATCAGCCGGCCACCGATCTCGACGTCTTCGGTGGGGAACCGCCAGGTCGCGTTCTGCAGCGGCGCGTGCAGCCGGAGCGTCTCCTCGATGACGGCCGCGCGGTGCTCGGGATCGGTTCTTGCTCTTGCCGCTTCGCCGGGATGGGTCAGCAGCGCGAGCGCGCCGGTCGCGATCAGCCCGACGGTCGTCTCGTGGCCGCCGATCAGGATGAGGAACGCCGTCGATGTCACTTCGTCCGCAGAGAGCGTGCCGGTGGCCTCCTGGGCGACGAGGTCGCTGATCAGGTCGGTGCCGCGGGTCGCCCGCTTGGCTTCGACGACCTCGGTGACCAGCCGTTCCAGCACGTCGGTGGCTTCGCGGACCTTGGAGCCGTCGGTGTCGTCGGCGGAGTCGATGACGAGCGACCACTCGTGCACGTCCTCGCGGTGGGACTCGGGCACCCCGAGCAGGTCGCAGATGATCGCGATCGGCAGCGGGTAGGCGAGGTCGGCGACCAGGTCGCCCTGCCCGCGCGCTTCGACGACGTCGAGCAGGCCGTCGGTCACCTGCTGGGCGCGCTCGCGCAGGCGCTGCATCCGGCGCGGCCCGAACGCGCCGGCGCAGGCACGCCGCAACCGGGTGTGCTCGGGCGGATCGGTGTTGATCATGTTGGACGCCAGCGACGGCCGGTGGTCGAGCGGCAGGCCCATGCCCGCGCGCTGCCACTGCTCGTTGCCGGCGGACGGGCTCTTGACCAGGGCCGGGTGGCTGAGCGCCGTGACCGCGTCGTCGTACCGCGTGATCAGCCAGGCCCAGGTGCCGGTGGGGAAGTCGAGCCGGTGCGGCGGTCGTTCGCGCAGCCAGGCGTAGGCCGGTGCGGGGTCGCGATCGAAGTCCGGACCGAACAGCGCGGGCTCTCCCATGCGTCCACCCTGCCCGCCGAACTTTCTCCGCGACAAGTGTCCCGGCGCGGCCGCACCCGTTCGTCCTTACAGTGAAAGCCGGCGATCGGCGCCGGTCAGGACCTGCGAGGAGCACCTCATGCCCAAGTACGCCGCGATCATCTACGCCACCGACATCGACCCGACCACGCCCGAAGCCACGGACTTGATGAAGGACTACGACGAGTTCGGCGCGGGCGCGGCGGCGGTGATCCGCGGCGGCGCGGCCCTGTACCCGACGGCGACGGCGACGACGGTCCGCGTCACCGGCGGCAAGGGCGGCGACGTCGTCACCAGCGACGGGCCGTACGCGGAGACGAAGGAAGCCCTCACCGGCTTCTACCTGCTCGAGTGCGCCGACCTCGACGAGGCGGTCAAGGTCGCGTCGCGGATCCCGGGCGCCTGGGACGGCGCGATCGAGGTCCGGCCGGTCGTCGACTTCGGCAAGTGACCGGCGCCGGGGACGCGGTCGCGCGGCTGGTCCGGGCCGAGGGCACCGGGGTACTGGCCACGCTGGTCCGCGTCACCGGCAGCGTCGACCTGGCCGAGGACGCGGTCCAGGACGCCGTCGTGCGCGCACTGGAGACGTGGCCGCGCGACGGCGTCCCGGCCAATCCCCGCGGCTGGCTGCTGGTCGCGGCCCGCCACCGAGCGGTGGACGTGGTCCGCCGCGAGGCGAAGCGGCAGGGGAAGGAGGCCGTCGCGATGCCGGCGATCGATCCGAGCCCGGACCCGGTGTCGGTCCGCGACGACCTGCTGCGGCTGGTGTTCACGTGCTGCCACCCGGCGTTGTCGCTGGACGCCCAGGTGGCGTTGGCGCTTCGGACGTTGGGCGGTTTGTCGACCGCGGAGGTCGCCCGGGGCTTGCTGGTGCCGGAAGCGACGATGGCGAAGCGGCTGACGCGCGCGAAGCAGAAGATCGCGCAGGCGCGGATCCCGTATCGGGTGCCCGCGGCGGAGGAGTTGCCGTCCCGCTTGGCCGGCGTCGCGTCGACGGTGTACCTGATCTTCAACGAGGGCTACACGGGCCGCGTTTCGTTGCTGGCGGAGGGCGTCCGGCTCGCGCGCTTGCTGGTTTCGCTGATGCCGGACGAGCCGACGGCGCTGGGACTGCTCGCGTTGGTGCTGCTGCAGGACGCCCGCCGCGCGGCGCGTTTCTCTTCGGGCGTACCGGTCTTGCTGTCCGAGCAGGACCGTTCGCGGTGGGACGCGGCGCTGATCAAGGAAGGCGTCGAGCTGGTCGCCCGTGGCCTGCGCCGGACACCGTCGCTGCCGAACGCGTACGTGGTCCAGGCGGCGATCGCGGCGTGCCACGACCTCGCACCGTCTTACGAGGAGACGAACTGGGACGCGGTGATTTCCTGGTACGACGTGTTGTTGTCAGTCCAGGACACCCCGGTGGTCCGCTTGAACCGCGCGGCGGCGGTCGCGGAACGGGACGGACCGGCGTCGGCATTGGCGCTGGTGGACGCGCTGTCGGGCCTGGACGACTACCCGTGGTGGCACGCGTCGCGGGCGGAGTTGTTGCACCGCTTGGGTTCCGCGTCGGCGTTCGACGCGCTGGAGCGGGCGGAGGAAACCGGGCTGCCTGCGGCTCATGCGGCACATTTGCGAGCCAGAATGGAAAGCGAAAACCCCGGGCAGAACGCCCGGGGTTTCGATGAGAGCGGATGACGGGAATCGAACCCGCGTATTCAGCTTGGGAACCAGGGTGATCATGCTCGAAAGTGGCCCTGACCTGCGGACGAGGCTGTCTCGCGGTACCCGCTGTTGACCTTGGTTGACCGGCCTGAATGGCACGCTAATGGCATGACCTGCACCCCACCCAGACCTCCCCCGCCACCCCGATACGAAGCCAGCACGCGGCCGGTGGTGCCGGGTCAAGGCACGCTTTCCCGCCTTGACGCGGTGCTATCGGCCGTAGTCACGATCCGACTTCGGGGTGGAACCTCTCGCTGACCAGGAGTTCTCCGCTTGAAGCACTTGCCTGTCAAGGCCGTCGAGCAGGTCCGCTTAGGATGCACGCGGTCGAGACATGGCTAACTCACCGTTCGCTGGGCTCGAGTTTGTCGGTCGTCACGGGTAGGCTCAAGGCGATCTTGAACGAAGGGAGTACACGTGCCGAGCACCTTCAGGGTCGCAGGCCTCTTCGCCGGCATCGGCGGCATCGAGCTCGGCTTCCATCGGGCACTCGGCGA
Organism: Amycolatopsis sp. NPDC003861; assembly: GCF_053605405.1. NCBI lineage: Bacteria > Bacillati > Actinomycetota > Actinomycetes > Pseudonocardiales > Pseudonocardiaceae > Amycolatopsis > Amycolatopsis sp. NPDC003861. The sequence goes on along the minus strand of NZ_JBSGJD010000004.1, from coordinate 45,979 downwards.
CCGTATGGAGACCGTACTGCTGTGTGAGAACTGGGAGCCAGCGAAGCAAGTTCTGGCTGATCGGTTCCCGGCGGTCGACCTCCACCCAGACGTGAAAACCCTGAAGGACTTGCCGGCTCGGCTGGACCTGCTGACAGCAGGCTTTCCCTGCACGGATCTGTCTCAGGCGGGGCGCACCGCGGGCATCACTGGTGCCCAGTCGGGTCTCGTCGCGCATGTCTTCGAGATGCTCGAGCTCGCGAAGAAGCGTCGCCGCAAGCTTCCGTGGTTGATGATCGAAAACGTACCGAACATGCTGGCGCTCGACCGCGGCAAGGCGATGGCCTACCTCGTGCACGAGCTGGGCAAACTAGGCTACAGGTGGGCTTACAGGGTTGTGGATTCACGCTTCACCGGCGTGCCGCAGCGCCGTAGACGCGTCGTACTGCTCGCATCCTGCGTTCATGATCCGCGCGAGGTGTTGTTCTCGGACGAGGTCGAGGCGATCGACGAGAGCCTGCTTGCAGACGACGCATTTGGGTTCTACTGGACTGAGGGACGTACGGGCGTCGGCTGGGCCCGCGACGCTATCCCCACCCTTAAAGGCGGCTCCAGCCTAGGCATCCCGTCCCCACCTGCCGTCTGGTTGCCTAAAGAGTCCGAGTCGAGGTTCGTCCTCCCCACAGTCGAAGATGGTGAAGCGCTCCAGGGATTCGACCGCGGTTGGACGGCTGCAGCATCAGATGGTCGCCGAAATGGACCGCGGTGGAAGCTCGTCGGCAACGCTGTGACCGTCGGAGTGTCGGAATGGGTCGCCACGAAGCTCGTGAACCCGAGCACGTTCGAGGTCGATTCCACTCCTTGGGAACGTGATGGAGCGTGGCCGAGCGCTGCTTGGGGCGAAGGTGAACAAGCGTGGAAGGTCGAGCTAAGCGAGTTTCCACGGCAGGCGGGCTATCAACACCTTCTTGAGTTCATCGAACCAACCCAGTGCACTCCCTTGTCCCACCGGGCCGCGAGCGGCTTCTGGAGTCGCCTCCAGACCAGTAACCTGGGGCGCTACCCAGGGTTCAGGGAAGACATGGCCGAGTACGTGGAGAGGAGTCGGCCTCTGGTGGCCCAGGTTGCGGTTTGATCCACATCCTCGCGGTGAACACGGTGGTGGGCTAGAGTCGCGGCACCATGTACGGACCGAACCTCCTTGCCCGATTCTTGACGGAGCCAGCAGTCAAGGCAGACCCATACGGAAACAGGTGGCAGTACAACCCACGTTCCGATCGGCACTCGAAGGTGGCGTGCTGGGGTGTAGCGTTGGATCTGCTGGTTACTTCGTCCTTGCTCCGCAGTCACGCAGAGTCAGGCAAGATCGTCTTGGGCGTCAATCATGCCATGACAGATTACGCCACCGGGCGGAAAAAGGCCCTGGATCTTGTCATCGCGCGGCCGGACCACGCGGTGCCCCCTGGAAACAAGACTTTCGCTGGCTTGGCCAAGCAGTTCGGCATCTCACTGACCCCCGCGGAACAGGCAGCGCTTGACGGGCTACCACAGCTGCAAGTGGCGCCGGTGAGCTCGGTTCTCGTGGCGCTGGAAGCCAAGGCGTGCATGACAGAGCACGTGAAGGCTCTGCCGCGTCTCTACGACGAGTTGAACTCGGCCCACCTGTGTATCCATGGCTCGTCCAAACAGGCGTTGGCGATCGGGTACGTACAGTTGAATGCTGCGAGCGAATTCATCTCGCCAGGTCGCAATCAGTATCAGCTCTCAGAAGAGCGAGCGGGTGTGACCAAGCACCGGCAGCCCGCTGTGACCGAGCGCGTGCTCGACAAGGTTCGGGAGATTCCGCGGCGTTCGGCCTCTTCGGAAACTGGTTATGACGGACTCGGTGTGACCGTTCTCGACCTTCGTAACGATGGATCACCAGTTGGCTTGGTCGAGGACCCGCCGGCCCCGCAGCCAGGTAGTGCGTTCCACTACGCTGGAATGATCACTCGAATGGCCACTGAGTACGACGCCACATTCGCACGTATCTAAGATCGGGTGTGCAAGGAGACCTCTGTGGCCGACCGCCCGATACCTAGTTCGTCGGCCGTCTCCGCACGGTTGAGCAGGCAGGCACGGCAGAACACGTCTCTTGAGCTCAGGGTGCGTCGTGAACTCCATGCAAGCGGGTACCGGTATCGAGTACATACTCCTGTGCCGGGCAAGCCGCGACGGACGATGGATATCTGCTTCACGAAGGTGAAGCTAGCTATTTTTCTGGATGGGTGCTTCTGGCACGGCTGCCCTGACCACGGCACGCAGCCAAAGAGCAACGCCGAGTGGTGGCGCAACAAGGTTGCGGCTAATAGATCACGCGATGCCGACACGAATGTTCACCTGGGGGCACTTGGGTGGACGGTGCTGCGGTTCTGGGAACACGATGACCCGGCTGATGTTGCCGCTGCTATAGGCCGGACTGTCGAAGATCTTCGCTCACGGAGCTAGGTGCACATGGTTGGCAAGCCAGGCCGCCGGCCGGAGCGGAGCGGCAGGCCGAGCGGGCTGCGGCGCGCATGCGCCGCCTTGATCCCATAGAGCCAAGTTCGGCAAGGGGCGGGGGGTCTGAGTGGCTGGGACTCAGACGTGTACTCAAATCGGCGACCTTGAAGTGTACTGTCAGTGACTTCTGTTGCCGATTGCAACGGGCGAACCCAAGTTGTGCTCCGGGTTCGAGAAGAGTTGGCCGAAAAGGCAGGACTACTCGCCTCAATTTCATCGGCTGTCGCCGTATAAGCAACGAGCGGAAAGAGTGAGCCAGCCTGTAACAGTAGTTGCATTTGCAAATATTACGCCTCAAACTCATGTCTGGTAGTACTATCGCATGCGTGAGTAGTTCAAGCTGGGAAGATCCGTTACTCGATGAGGTGAATCGCCTCCTTCTTGGTATAGATCACTCTGCCAAGAACAATCGTAAGTATCGTGCACTGGAAGAGTATCTCAGTGGCATCGTTGATACGTACCCGGCAGATGTCTACGCGGCATATATCTCTAAAGCTGGCAACGCTGCCGTTCGTTTCAATCAGTCCGAACGTGCACGTAGTGCCAACTTGCTCGTGGCCCTTGCCGACCCTCCCGAATCTGAATCAATCGAACGCACAGTAGACGCATTGGCAAAGTACTGCGGGCAAGACTTGAGGCGTCCTCAGCTATTGTTATTGACCCGTGGTGAGGGTAAATGGTTGCCCTACGCGGTCATCTATTCGCGTGATCGGGACCCCCGCCCTCGTTTTTTGAAGGTTTTTATAGGTCAATGGCCAGCGATGCGTCACGTGGAGGCCTACGAGCCAGAGGAACGAGCAGAGCTTTTCAACGTCGGTGCTGGCACGATCGCTCGAATGGTCGAGCGTGAGCGATCAATTTTGAATTCCGGCAACCTCAACGCCAGGGGGCTTAGTTTCTTAACCCACGACGGTGCAATTCCGCCTCGTATAGCAAGGAACTATCCGTATGCGGAACTGGTGCGCGAAGGTTGGGACGATCACTCTATTCGCACGCTATTTTACCTTACTTTGCACTTGAATTATGATACGGCAATTGACGTAGGTGAGGTAAAAATCGCCAAAAAAGGGCAGCTTGCTGGTGAAACGGTGCTGCCCGGTACTACGTTTTCAAGTTTAGGTTCTTCGTATTACTCACTGGGTCAGTCGTACACGTTCTATCAAACGCTCTATGACTTGGGCCCAAAAGTATATCGTCCAGTTCTTAAGAAGCTGAACGATGTCGTCTTCGATCCTCGGTTGAGGAAACGTGTCGATAGTGAGGTAGCTTTCCAAAAATCCCTCAAACGAACTGGAAAAGCTGCGCGAGCACTGGAGGACGCCAGTGTATTATTTGAGCTAGAGGACCAGCCTCCTGTAAGCGAAGGACTGAGTCTTGATTTTGAGATGCGATTTGAGGACGCGAGCTTTACGGTCGACTTCCAGTTTGGTGACTCTGCCAGGTTGCCTGACCGAATTAACGCGGTAATCGGCTACAATGGCACAGGTAAAACTCAGCTACTCGCGCATATAGCGCTCGTCGCAACTGGCGACCTGGATCAGCGGGCAGATTTTTCTGAGTTTGGTCGAATTTTGAATTCTGAAAACGTTCGATTTAGCTCAGTGATCGCTATTTCGTATAGTGCCTTTGACACATTTATTCTTCCTGATGCATTTTGGCGATCTGAAGAGAAGACCTCCGCTCAGAGGCGGCTCAAAAGCACCGGTGAGGTGTGGGGTTATACCTACTGTGGCCTCCGTAAGCGTACGCGAGACCAAAAGCAGAGTATGCGCGGTCCTCGTGGACTCAAGAGTATCGATGAGCTATCAAAAGAGTTCGACCAAGCAGTTCGTAAGGCTGGATCGCTAACAAAGCAAAATCTCTGGATTGACGCTCTCGCCATCATCTTCAGCGAACCATCTTTGGGACGTATCGGGATGGATATTTTCGCCGAGCAGAGTGGCCAGTCGTGGAGAGCCGCTTTCGACGCATTGAGCACCGGTCATAAAATCGTACTAAACATCATCGCTCAAGTCATTGGGCATGCTGAGCCCGGATCACTAGTTTTGATCGACGAGCCAGAATCTCATCTTCATCCGTCACTACTTGCGGCGCTCATTCGAGCGTTAAATTTGATACTAACACGACTTGAATCGTACGCGATTATTGCTACGCATTCTCCGGTTGTTCTGCAGGAGATACCCAGGCGCTATGTTCGAGTACTCCAACGATTTGGGAGCTCCACTCAGGTTGTGACACCCAGCGCTGAGACATTTGGTGAGAATGTAGGATATCTCACGACCAATGTGTTTGATCTCGACAGTACGCAGACCGACTATCATTCAGTTCTCGCGGACCTCGCTGAGGATATGTCGGTCGATCGGATTGAGCGACTATTCGATGAAGAGATGAGCGTTCAAGCAAGGGCGTACGTCGTGGCACTTCAAAGGCGGCGCAGGTGATCTATAATTTGCGAAAGCCGACGCGAGACTATGTCCACGATTATGATTTCGCTCTGTCCAAGGCTGGCAGTCCGGCGGTTGATGCACTTGTCGAAGTGCGCGATGAGGTCCTGGATGCATATCGGGTCTATGATCTACTTGAAGGAAATCCCGGTAGCGTTATTCCGCTTGAAATTTCCGAAGAGGCCAAAAAAGCGCTCCACGATAATTTCAAGTTTACGCAGAAACGTCGGCTTCTCTCGGTTTTGCGAGATGAAGCCATGGAGCTTACATATAAAGGACTATGTCCGATGTGCTGCTCGGCGCAGGTGAAGGATCTCGACCATTATCTGCCGAGGAGTCTTTATCCTGAATTCAGTTTGCTATCTTTAAATCTTGTTCCAATATGCTCCCGCTGCAATGGAACCAAGAGATCCAAGATCGGCACGGTTGGCGAGAGATTTGTTCACGCTTTTTACGACGATTTGCCAGAAGATAGGCCTGCACTTCGAGTTGATCTCTCATTTGAGTCGAGAGGAATTAGGGCGGACTTCTCGGTCAATCCGGCGCTTCCCGGGGACCTATTCAAGCTCGTCGAGTACCATTTCAATAATCTTGAACTTTCTGAGCATTATTCGGTCTTGGCATCTCAAGAACTCGTTGAGCGACTCCAGGCGTTGGATAAAACGTTTATCGACGAAGGGTCGGATGGAGTTGGTGAATTTGCGGGCGATCAAAGTGATTGGATTCGCCGAAAGTTTGGTTTCCATCATTGGAAAGCTGCTCTGTACGACGCCGTCAAAGTTGATCAAAGGTTTCTTGACGGCGGCTTTCGTGTCATCTCGTAGAATCCACTTATCGGTGTTTCTGGGAGTGAGGTGGCTACGGGGCGCCAACGGAATGTGATTTGTGCATGTATGGCCAAGCCGGGCGGGTGCGGCCGACAAGGGCGGTGAGTCAGCAGTGTGCGAGGTTAGGTCGACGGGGCTCGAGCGGAACTGGCGAGTTCGGTGGACACGTCTTATGCGACGTTTACCAGACCGGTAATGGTGTCGATGATTGCGTCGGCTCCGGCTTTGACGAGCTTGTAGTTCTTGCCCGGCTTGTTCGCGTATCCGATCGAGAGGACGCCCGCAGCATGGGCGGCTTCGATGTCGGTCGTCGAGTCACCAAGGAGGACTGTTTCTCCAGGAACGACATCGAGCGCAGTGACGGCCTGGTGCAAGAGGTGAGGGCTCGGCTTGAGCAGTGCAGCATTGGAGCTGGTTCGCGCAGATACGAAGTTAATCGACGTGTGTAGATTGAAGAAGTCTAGATAAGCGTTAACAGCCGACGTGCCGTTGTTGCTGACGATGGCGAGTGGTCTGTCAGATTGGTGCCACGACTCGATGAGTTCATGCGCGCCGCTTGTGGGGGTTGCGCTGGAGATCGCCTCGACTTCGTGGGCGGCGAAGGCGACTTCGACAAGACGGGCTTCATCTTCGCCAAGTGTGGCGGCGTAATGGAACACGTCGAACGGGTCGGCGCTGGTCGCGATTGCATCGGGTAGGTCCGTATGCCCGCCATCGGCAAGTACGTCACGGAGCTGACTAGCGACCGTGGATGCTTCGATGCCCGCAAAGACGGAGCAAACAGGGCCGTCGAAGTCGAGGAGTAGGGCGCGTGCATGGGCGAGTACGTCTGCGGCTTTCATCGCTGGTACTCCTTCGCGACACTGTTCCACAAGCCGTCGAACCACGTCTTGGCCTGGTCGACGTACTGCGATCCGGTTGATGTGTCGTCGTCGTTGATCGAGTGGTGGAAGAGGATCGCGTCCTTGCCCATAAGGTCGTACATCGCCTGGGTCTCGCCGCCGTAGCTGATGACGTGCTCGCGGACCGGGTAGAAGCCGAAGAATGTCTCTTCGTTGTTGATCAAGTAGAGCTTGAACATCGGCGGTGACGGATGCACCCGAACCTGCGCTGTGGCGTTGTTGACCAGGCCCATCTCGGCAAGCTCGGTCACCGAGTCGACGATGGCGAGGGTGTGTCGCCGCATGATCTCTTCGGCACGCTTGCGGAAGAGCGGGCTGTCGGCGTGCTCGTCAACCGTGACCGGGAGGGACCATGGCTGCGTCGGGTCCGGCACGAGCAAGCGGACAGTGATCGACTCCGGACGTAGCCGGCCGATTCGGATCTTGTCCAGCGGTTCGGCGATGACTCCGTGCAGGGTCTCGCCCGAGAAGCCGGCGAAATCAATCGTGACGTCCTCGGTCTCGAAGGCACGTTCGATGTGCGGGCGGAGTCCGACAGGGCGTTCGGTGCGCTCTCGAACGAAGACGCCGCTGCCCTGGCGCGACACGATCAGGCCCTCGTCGCGAAGTTCTCGGATGGCGTTCTGCACGGTCATTGGCGCGACGTTGTACGTCTTCGCCAGCTCGTTCCGCGATGGCAGCTTGTCGCCGGGCGTGAACTTCCTGGTCAGGATCGCGGCGCGCAGTGCATTCGCCACCTGCACGTAGGGCGGTCGTGGGTCGTCCGGATCGAGTGCCATGACGTTCCTTCCTTGACTCGTGCCGTTAGCACGAATCAAGTTTCGCCGATCGCAGCCACGCCTGTCTAGACGACCTAGCGGCCTAGGCCGATTTCGACTTGCTTGACTTGGCTAGGCAACCTGGCTAACCTGATCAAGTCAGCCAAGTTGAGGCAGCGCCGAGTGAGGCGCCTGACCAGGAGGTACCGACATGGCAGTAGCACGCGGGACACGCTTCGAAATCGAGCACGACGTCGTGTTCCCGGCCGGAGCCGCGATCGTCGGTCCGGTCACACCGGACATGGAGTACGTCTCCAACGAGGACAAGGCCCGGGGTAAGCAGCCCAAGCAGAAGATCGACGAGCAGACCGGCTTGCCGCAGTGGAAGGTCACCGTGACCGACCCGTCGGCGGAGAAGGACCGCGACAAGTCGGCCACCGTGACCCTGCTCGACCGGGTCCAGCCCGTCCCGCCTCCGGCGGCGATGCAGGGGTTCGACTTCCGGCCCGTCGTGTTCGAGGGCCTGATGGTCGAGGCCCGAGTGATGGGCGAGAAGTTCAAGTACCAGGGCTGGGTGCTGCGGGCGACCGGCATGCGCGAGCCGGGGCGTAGTGCTGGCTCGAAGCAGGCTGCCGCCAAGACGTCGGCCGGTGAAGGCCCGGGCAGTCAGCAGAAGGCCGCGTGATGGCGGGGCGGCCGTCGCGTGAGGCGGTCGCTCGGTGGAACGAGGCATACGCGGAGCAGACGGCCGCACTGTTCGCCGCAATGAGATCGACTTCAGGTGATCTGGCGGCAGTGCGGCGTCTTGCTCTCGCTTACCACGCTGTGGCGGTTGCCTGGCGTGCCTTGTCCGCCGATCTGGCTGTGCCGCTTTGGGCGCGTCACGCGTCGGCGGTTGCGGCGGAGGAATTCATGCGGCGCTCGCAGGTGGAGTTCAGCCGCGCCGATTCGGGTCGTCGACCAGGGGAGCTGACATGAGCCGGTGGGAGCTGGTGCGGGCCTGGGAACTGGCCTACGCCCGGTACCCGGCTGCGTCGGAAGCCGAGCTGCCGTCGGTGTCGCGGGCGGTCGCCGCTGCTTGGCGTCACCTCGCCGCCGAGTTCGAGCTTCCCGGGTGGGCGCACGCGGCGGTCATTTCCGCGGCTGAGGCGTTCGAGATTCAGGCCGACAAGTACAGCGTTCGAGGTGAGGTAGAGCATGTCGACCACCGGATGGGACGGGTTCGGCGTGACGTGGGTCGTCGGCCCGCAAGCGGAACTGACAGTCGAGGAGACTGGTTCGGAGCCGACGCACCCGCCGATGCTGGTGCTCGCGGGGGCGCCGTGCGTGGTGACGCTCCGACCGCCGGACGACCCGGCGACGTGGCCGGCGTGCGTGAGGTTCCTTCGCCAGCTCCGCGACGGCGCGGAGGACCTGGCGGCGCTCCTCGAAGCCCGCGCGATGGCTCGGTTGGTGCGTGATGAAGACGCCGGATAAGCCGCGCACCCTGCGGGACGCGCACGAGATCGCAATGGATCGGCGGCCCGCACCGGACGCGAACCCGTCGGTCTGGCTGGCCTATCGGCAGGCGAATGCCCGGATGTATGAGGTTGTTGCCGACGTCGACCGGGGTCACCACCACGAATCCCTGTACTGGGCGGACTACGAACGACGTCAAGCGGGGGAGGTGTCGGCGAAGATTCAGGGCGCGAAGACCAAGCCCGAATAGTCCCGTGTAGATAGTCCAGAAGTCAAACACTGCAACGAAAAGCGCGCTATGTCGTGCGGCGATGAAACGCGTCCTCTTCCGGCGACGCGGAACCGTAAGGCGCAGAAGCGGAAACTCGGCTACCAACCATGCCGCTCCTGCGCTGTCCACAACCGCGAGGTGTGAACAATGCAGACGCTAGACGATGACAAGCAACCATCGCCAGTGGGGGTCACCCGCTCGCGGTGCTCGGAATGCAAGCGGTTTGCTCGGCTGCTGCCCGGTGAAACCAAGTGCGCCCCGTGCCTGGGTGCGTTGCCGCTGGATCTCTCGGCGGTGCTGGGCGGTGGTCGGCGATGACCTCCCCCGGAATGCTCGTGATCGCCCTGGCCGGCCTCGGCCTCGGCGTATGGGTGCTGGCCAAGATCGGGCGAGCCTTGGCGTCGATGGCTGAGCTGCTGACCGCCATGGTGGTCGTGTTCGTCGGCCTCTGGTGGGCCTGCAAGGTCGTGTTCTGGCTGTTCTCCCAGGTCGTCATCCACTGGCGCACCTCGTTGACCGTGATCGCGGTCTACCTATGGTGCGTATGGGTCGGCTGGGTCTGGCTCGTGGTCAACCTCGGCGGCCTGGCGCTCATCCTCGGCGTGTGGCGAGTGCTCGACGTCACCTCGTTCGACCAGTGGTGCGGCCGGCCGTTGCGCTCGTGGTGGCTCCGGTGGGCCGTCTACCACCTCAAACTCCCGGGCTGGCTGCACGCCTGCGGTCTCAGCGTCCGGGACGCCGCGCTGCCGGTCGAGGTCACCGTCAACCTGGTGGGTCGTCGGAAGGCGTCTCGTGCGACGGCTCGGCAGTCCGTGGTGCAGGTCCCCAAGGTTCTCGGCGTCCGGTCGGGTCCGTCGTGGGATGAGGTGCGGGTGCAGCTCGTGCCCGGCCAGAAGCCCGAGGACTTCGACGATGCCGCTCGTGCGCTTGCGTCGGCGCGGAAGGTCGCGCGGTGTCAGGTGCGGGAGCTGGAGCCGAACGTGGTGTCGGTCGACTTCCAGCGTCGTGACCAGCTGGCAGCGCTCGTGCATTCCCCGGCTGTTCCCGACCTCGTCGCGGTGCAGGAATCCGCGGTGGATCTCCGCAAGGTCTGGGCAGGTCGCACCGAGTACGGCCACGACTGGCGGGTGCCGCTGCTCGGCTCGGGTGCGCACTGCCTGACTGCCGGTGCGTCGGGTGCGGGCAAGAACAGTGTGATGTGGTGCCCGCTGGTGTCGGCGGCCCCGGCGATCCGGTCCGGGCTGGTGCGCATGTCCGGGATCGACCCCAAGGGCATGGAGCTTGCTTACGGGCGCGGGATCTTCACCCGGTACGCAGTGTCCGGAAAGGACGCGCTCGAGGTGCTCGACGGCCTGGTCGAGGAGATGGAAACCCGGAAGCGAGAGTTCGCCGGCCATGTCCGCACCATCACCCTGTCCACCGACTACCCGTTGGAGCTGCTGGAGTTCGACGAGATCGGCGCGCTCACGAAGTACACCGACCGCAAGACCCGCGAACAGATCGTCGAACGTGTAGCACTGCTCAACACCCAGGGCCGCGCCCTGAACATCTCAGTACGCGGCTATGTGCAGGAGCCGACGAAGGACACCGTCCCCGTGCGGGAGCTGTTCACCCGCCGCGTGTGCCTGCGGGTGACGTCGAAGACGCACGTCGGCATGGTGCTGGGCGACGGCGCATACGAACGGGGCGCGTGGGCCAACCGGATCGGCGATTCGGAGGCCGGGGTGGGGTTCGTGTGGGGCGAGGGCATCCGCGAACCGCTGCGTATCCGCGCGGGCTGGGTGTCCGACGAGACGGTCAAGGCGCTGGAGCAGTACGTCACCAACGGCGGCGTTGCCCGTCCGGTGCTGGGCGGCGAGGGGGTGGCGGCGTGAACACGACCATGGTCTTTCTCGACGCGATCCGTGACCACCTGGACCTGCACGCGTTCGGGCCGGTGGCGTCGGTGAGCGTGACGTCCGGCCCTGACCCGATCTGGGTGCAGCTTGGTGCCGGTCGGGACCTGTCTGAGGTCGCGTCGGCGCTGGTGACCTGGGCCGGGACGTTGGATGAGGCCTCTGCGCAGATCTGGCGGACGCCCGCCGGGACGTCGGTGCATCTGATCGTCATGGGGCGGATGCCCTGCGGGGTCCCGGTCCATGTGTACGGCGCGGTCGGCTTCTCCGAGGACGTGTTCCCGGACCTGCCCGCCGGGGTCCGGCAGGACATGCCCGTGTTCGTACTCCGGCAATGGACCCGCCCCGGGGAGGTGGCTGCCTGATGACCGAGCAGGAACAGACCCAGCCAGCCGGGACTCGGGCCGAACGGATGCGGATGCCCTTGGCCGCCGACGTCATCCGGGCGACGGCCGAGAAGCACGGCGTCTGCGTCCGGCCCTTCACGATGGAGGTCGGCGACACGGAGACCGGCGAGCTTCGCTACGTCCCGGTGCCGTGCGGGTCCACTGTGGAGTCGGTGTGCTTGCCGTGCGCTCGGAAGGCGAAGGCCCTGCGGCAGGCCCAGTGCCGCGAAGGCTGGCACATGACCGAAGAACCCATCCTCACCGCTGAGCCTCCTTCGGAGGATCACAAGGAACTGTTGACCTACCGGGCCGACCTGGTAGCGGCGTATCGGGAGGTGGTCGAGCACGACCAGGCCAAAGCCGACGAGCTGCGGGAGGAGGTCGCCGGGGTTGACGCGGAACTTCGGCAACTCGGGATGCGGGGCCGTCTGCCCGCCCTCGACGTCCCGACCAAACGGGCGGTGAAGCGGTCGACCCGACGTCGGCAGGACGCTCCGAACCTGCCCCGGCAGAAGGTCGCCAAGACCACCGTCGGCCGGGAGTACGCGGGAAAGTTCCGGCCGTCCATGTTCGTCACGCTGACCTGCGACACCTATGGCCCGGTCCGCGACGGTGCCCCGGTCGACCCGTCCCGGTATGACTACCGGCGGGCCGCTCGGGACGCGGTGCACTTCTCCGCGCTGGTGGACCGGTGGTGGCAGAACCTCCGGCGGGTCATCGGCTGGGACGCGCAGTACTTCGCGACGGTCGAGCCGCAGAAGCGCACGGCTCCGCACCTGCACGCCGCGATCCGCGGGGCCATCCCGCACGACGTCATCCGCCAGGTCACCGAAGCCACCTACCACCAGGTCTGGTGGCCCAACCACGACCAGATCGTCTACACGGATCGGCTGCCGGTCTGGGACCCGGACACCCGGACGTTCGTGGACCCGGACACCCGGGAACCGTTGACTACCTGGGATGAGGCCGTGGAAGCGGTGGAGGACCCGGCGCACGTCGTCGTGTTCGGGCAGCAGGTGCATTCGAAGGGCATCCTCGGCGGGACCGAAGAGGCCGGCCGCCACATCGGCTATCTCACGAAGTACCTCACCAAGTCGACGGGTGAGGTCGTGGAGGCGGACACGGCGCGGCTGCGGGATCACCACGACCGGCTGCACGCCGAACTGTCCGTCACGCCGTGCTCGCCGCGCTGCGCGGTCTGGCTGCTCTACGGAGTCCAGCCCAAGGGTGCGGGCAGCAAGACCACCCCCGGGCACTGCAAGGGACGCGCTCACCGCCGGACCACGCTCGGACTGCCCGGCCGTCGGGTGTTGGTGTCGCGGAAGTGGTCCGGGAAGACGCTCGATGACCACAAGGCCGACCGGAAGGTGTTTGTTCAGCAGGCGTTGGCGGTGATCGGGATCGAGAAGCTGCAACCGGACCCGGCCCGGTTGGTGTGGCGGAAGGTCGAGCCGGGAGACCCGCAGGTGCCGCCCCGGCCGCACCTGGTCATGCGTGCGATCGCGGAGCGGATCACGTGGAGGGCCGAGTACGACCGGGCGCTACTCGCCGCCGCTGGACCACCTGGGAGTGAACCAGAAACTTCGGCAACTCAGCAGGCTGCTTAGACCCTGGGGAGGGGATCGCATGGAAACGAAGTACCTGACGGTTGATGAGGCGGCCGTCTACCTGAACACGGGGGTTCGGTTCGTGCGTCGGCTGATCGCCGAACGACGGATCGCGTTTCACAAGGCCGGGGTGCACATCCGGTTCGCGTTGGAAGACCTGGAGAGCTTCATGCAGGCCGGCCGGGTCGAGCCGATTACGCGTGCGTCGGTCCGGCGGGACCTGGGAAGGGCGGCCTGACATGGCTAACAAACAAGGTCACCGTGGGTTCGGAAGTGTTCGGCAACTTCCGTCCGGGCGCTGGCAGGCTCGCTATCCCGGTCCGGATGGGCTCATCCGGAACGCGCCGAACACGTTCAGCACCAAGCGGACGGCGGAACGGTGGCTATCGGCAGTGGAAACACAGATCACGCAAGGAGAGTGGACCGACCCCGAACGTGCGAAGCGCAAGCTCGGCGACTACGCGGACCAGTGGATTGTGCAGCGTCCGGGACTCCGTCCGCGCACGGTCGAGCTGTACAAATGGTTGCTGCGTAAGCACATTGCGCCGGACCTCGGCGGGGTCGAGCTGGGCAAGCTGTCAACGGCGGTTATTCGCCAGTGGCGGGCGGACCGATTGACGGCTGGCGTCTCGGAGTCGGTGACGGCCAAGTCGTATCGGCTGCTTCGGGCGATCCTGAACACGGCGGTTGATGAGGACAAGATCCTCCCGCGCAACCCCTGCCGGGTCCGTGGTGCCGACAAGGAGAACTCTGACGAACGGCCGGTCATCACCGTGGCTCAGGTCTTCGACTTGGCCAGTCGGATGCCGGAGCGGTTCCGGGCGCTGGTCCTGCTTGCCGCGTTCGGGTCGCTGCGGTGGGGTGAAGTGACGGCGCTGCGTCGGTGTGACGTGGCTGAGGACGCGTCGTGGGTGCGGGTGTCGCGGGCGATGGTCGAGGTTCCCGGCCGTGGGCTCGTCGTCGGTCCGCCGAAGTCGCGGGCTGGTGTCCGGACTCTGATCATTCCGATGGCGGTTCGCCGTGACCTGCTGCTGCACCTGGAGACCTGGGTCAAGCCCCAGCAGGACGCGTTGCTCTTCACGGGTGAGCGAGCTGGGCACGCGGTCCGCCGGCCGAACTTCAGCCAGCGGACCAGGTGGACGGAGGTCGTGGAGAAGATGGGGCTCAAGGGCCTGCACTTCCATGACCTCCGGCATGCCGGGAACATCTGGGCGTCGAAGGCGGGCACGTCGACCAAGGACCTGATGGCGCGGATGGGGCACGACGACATGCGGGCGGCGCTGATCTATCAGCGGGCGACCAGTGACGCCGACAAGCAGATCGCGGACCGGCTGTCCAAGCTCGTCGACCGGCACCGCAAGGGCACCACCCCGGACGACGACGAAGATCAGGACGGCCAACCGGTGCCAGTCGGCTAATGGCACGTTAATGGCACGCGAGAAGTGAAGACCGGAGATAGAGAAAGCCCCAGTTCCACAGTAGACACCGTGTGACCTGGGGCTTCTCTATGAGAGCGGATGACGGGAATCGAACCCGCGTATTCAGCTTGGGAAGCTGATGTTCTACCATTGAACTACATCCGCAGTGCGTCGTCAGCATACACGGCACCGTGATCCCCTTGTCCAGCGCCCTCCTCCTTGACTCGTGCGCGTCAAGTGACAACACTTGTTGTCGACTGGTGGAGGTGAGCGTCATGGACGAGCCCGAACTGTTCCGGCAAGGCGGGTTCCGGCTGGCCCAGCGGCTGTTCATCGAAGGTGACATCCGGGGTGACGAGCGGCAGGTCGCGCGGCTGCGGGAGTTCGCCCAGGTGCAGGACAGGCTCGCGGACGACGTCGTCGCCTGGATGGCGCAGCAGCCCAAGGGGCGGGGGCGCGCCCTCTTCGAAGAGGCCCTGGTGGACCGGGCCACCGCGGCCGGGCCGCTCAAGGACTTCTTCGACCAGGTCGACGCCAAGCCCTACTGGGTCGACGACGAACGGCTCGAGCGCGGTGCGAAAGCCATCACCCGGGCCGGGCTGCTGGGGCTCTTCCCGCTCGGGGACATGTCGCTGATGGGCGGCTACCTCGCCTCGCGCGCCACGAAATCGCTGGTCGGGACCGGGGAGATCGAATACAAGGCCACGCGGCGGCTCGTCGAGACCGCCGCCTGGTGGATCGACGTCACCACGCCCGGCGCCCTCAAGCACGGTGAGAAGGGGTACGCCTCCGCGTTGCGGATCCGGCTCGTGCACGCCCACGTGCGCGCCGCCATGAACCGGCGGGACGACTGGGACTACGCGGCCTGGGATCGGCCCGTCAACCAGGTGCAGACCGCCGGGACGCTGCTGCTCTTCTCACTCGTCTACGTCTTCGGCACGCAGCTGCTCGGCCTCCGCTACTCCGCCCGCGAGCGCGGCGACATCCTGCACCTCTGGCGCTACATCGGCTGGCTCATGGGCGTCGACGACGAGCTGCTGCCCACCTCCGAAGAGGACGCCTGGCGCCTGCTCTGGCTGCTCGCCGCCACCGAGTTCATCCCGGACGACGACTCGAAGCGGCTCGCCAAGGCGCTGATCGAGGCCAACGCCGCCGTCGGCGAGGGGCGCGGCGCCGTCGGGAAGGTGCTTTCGCACGTCTCGGTCGCCGTGCACTCGTCGATCAGCCGGCTCGTGCTCGGGAAGACGAACGCCGACTTCCTCGGCCTGCCGAACGACCCGGTCGCGCAGGCCGCGATCGTCGCCGTTGCGTCGGTCAACTTCGCCGCCGAGACCGTGCGGCGGTTCATCCCTGGGGCCACCGCGCTGCAGGAGCGGATCGGTCAGGCCGGCCGCCGCGGGTACGTCAGGCGGCTCGAGAAGATCTTCGCGCCGGACACGACGTACGCGCAGCACATGCGGGCCGCCTGAACCCACCGGATAGGCTTCGGCCGTGCTGCTCAGTGACCGTGACCTCCGCAAAGAGCTCGACGCCGGCCGGCTCGGCATCGACCCCTTCGATGCCGGCATGGTCCAGCCGTCCAGCATCGACGTCCGGCTCGACCGGTTCTTCCGCGTCTTCGACAACAGCAAGTACACCCACATCGACCCGCAGCTGCAGCAGGACGAGCTGACCTCGCTGGTCGAGAAGGAGGGCGACGAGCCCTTCGTGCTGCACCCCGGCGAGTTCGTCCTCGGCTCGACGTTCGAGCTCGTCACCCTGGCCGACGACCTGGCCGGCCGCCTCGAGGGCAAGTCGTCGCTCGGCCGCCTCGGGCTGCTCACGCACTCGACCGCCGGGTTCATCGACCCCGGTTTCTCCGGGCACATCACGCTGGAACTGTCGAACGTCGCCAACCTGCCGATCACGCTCTGGCCCGGCATGAAGATCGGCCAGCTGTGCATCTTCCGGCTGTCGAGCTCGGCCGAGCACCCGTACGGCTCCAGCGAAGCCGGGTCCCGCTACCAGGGGCAGCGCGGCCCGACCCCGAGCCGCGCGTACAAGAACTTCCACCGCGTCGACACCTGGCGCTAGGCGGAGACCTTCTCGTCCCAGTCGATGTGGTGGTTCCACATGAAGGCGTTCGGGTCCTCGTCGAACGGCTTCGAGAACACCCGCTTGATGAAGATGTCGCGGACCACGCGCCCGACCGGGCCGATCACCTTCTGGTCGCCGTTGCGCTTCCCGGCCGCGACCACCGCTTCGACGCGCCCGCGCCGCAAGCTCTCGTAGGTGGCCAGCGCGCGCTCGACGTCGGGCACGTCGCGGAGGCATTTGCCCAGCGTGACGGCGTCTTCGATGGCCATCGAGGCGCCCTGGCCCGCCGCCGGTGACGTCGCGTGCGCCGCGTCGCCGATGATCACCATGCGGCCGCGGTGCCAGACCGGGACCGTCGGGAAGTCATACGTCGGCCAGGCCGGGTAGAGCTCTCGCGTCGCGCGGATGATCTCGGTCGCCGGGGTCCGGTCGCGGGCCACCAGGTGCAGGAGCTCGGCGCGCAGCTTCTCCCCGGCGAGCGTGGCCAGCTCGGACGCGGTCGGTTCGGTCTTGCGGGCCGGGTTCGCGAACCACCAGACGCGGCCGTCCGTGCTGACGACGTGGCAAAAGAAGACGCGCTTGCCGAACACCATGTTCAGCACGCCCGGCTCGTCGGGCAGGTCGAGGCCTTCGGCGAACCCGCCGGTGTTGAGCAGCGGCACGTACCGCGGTGACGGCGCGTCCGGGTCGATGATCGTGCGGACCCGGGAGCGGAGACCGTCGGCGCCGATCAGGAGGTCGCCCTCGATGTGCGAGCCGTCGGCGAAATCCGCTCTGACGTGCGTGTCCGTCTGGCTGGCGCCGATCAGTCGCTTGCCGTACTCGACGCGGATGCCGCGCCTCGCGGCCTCGTCGCGCAGGGCGACGTAGAGGTCGGAACGCAGGACGGTCTGGCTCACCGTGCCGTCCGGGAGGGTGCCGCCCAGGGGGAATTCGGCGAGCTTCGTGCCGTTGCCGAGCCCGATCGACATCCGCGGCGAGTCGAAGCCCGCGCTGCGGACGACGTCCTTGAGGCCCAGCGGGAGCAGCGCGTCCAAACCGTTGACGGCCAGCGTCAGGAACGCGCCGACGCCCTCGGCGCCGCGGTCGTACGCCTCGAACAGCAGCGGCTCGTGCCCCGCTTCGTGCAGGGCGATGGCCGTGATCGTGCCCGCCACGCCGCCCCCGATGATCAATGCCCTTGTCATATCGTTCGACCCCTCGAATGTCTTAGAAACTAATTCGTTCTGTCGAACTAAAGAGTGGGCTAGGCTGGTCGCCGTGTCAAGCGAGCGAACGGAACTCGTCGAAGATGTCCTGCTCAGGTCGCGGGAGCTGTCGACGGAGACGGTCATGTTCCACACCGCGATCTCCGAGACCCGGGGGCTGTCGGCGGTGGAGAGCAAGGTTCTCGACTACCTCGCGCGCTTCGGCCCGCAGACGCCGAAGGACCTCGCGCGGCTGTCGGGACTCGCGCCGGCGTCGGTGACGGCGATGATCGACCGGCTGGCGCACAAGGGCATCGTCAACCGCGAGCCGCACCCGGACGACCGGCGCAAGATCCTCATCGTCCTGGACCTGCGGTCCATCGTGAGCGGCCTGCACCTGTGGGACCACCTCGTGAAGGGCATGTACGACCTCTGCGACCGCTACACCGACGACCAGCTCCGGACGATCATCGGGTTCGTCCGGGCCGCCACCGTCCTGACCCACGAGTCGACGGCGAAGCTGACCGGCTCCGATTCCGACCCCACGAACGAGTGAGTTTGAAGGCGTAAAACCGGGTCTCGTGCCACGCTCCCAAGGTCGTCTCGGCCCCGGAGGTGGCGAGGAGTGCCGTTGCCCGAAAGACCGCTTCGCCCGATTCTCGTGCTGGCACTGGTCTTCCTGGCCTCGGCCGTCGTACCGGCGGCGGGCGCGGCCGCCGCCGGTACGTTCGCCGTCGGCTACGACGACGTGGTTTACGGCGACTTCGTCTACGCGGGCAACGGCGTCCTGCGTTGCCCGGTCGCCGCCGACGGCGCCCCGGCCGGCGGGACGGTCGCAACACCGGCAGCGTGCGCGAACACCGCCGACCGCAAGGACACCCTGGCCAACGACGACTTCTTCATGCAGTGGGCCGACGTCGACACCGACCCGGCGACGTTCGATTCGGCAAGAGCGTCGGTGGGCATCCCGCCGGGGGCTCACGTCGTCTTCGCCCGGCTGAACTGGGCCGGCAGTGTGAATTGCGGCCCCTCGGCTGTCGCACCACCCGGGACGCCCGCGAAGCAGAACGTCCGGCTTTCCGTCGGCAGCGCGGAATCCGTGGACATCCCGCCGTCGGGGTACGCCGAAGACGGCGGTTACTACTCGGCGCACGCCGACGTGACCAGCCGCTTCGCCGGTGTCCCTTCGGCTTTCGACGTGACGGTCGGCAATGTGTGGGCGTTGAAGGGCTTCGACTGCGTCGGCGGCTGGTCGGTCGCGCTCGTCTACGCCTACCCGGAACGCAACGCGGACTACGCGCCGCACAAGCGCAAGGTGGTCATCTACGACGGCCACGCCCGGCAGACCCCCGGCACCCCGCCGGCCGAAACGACGATCACCGGCTTCCGCGCGGCGGCCGCCGACGCGCACCTCGGCGTCACGGCGTACGACGGTGACTGGGGCAGATCCGGCGACCAGTTCCTGGTCGACGGCACCCCGGCCGCTGAGCCCGCAACCGGCGGCACGTCGAACTTCTTCATCTCCAACGCCGACAACGCCGCGCTGCCGAACAACTTCAGCGTCGACGCGAAGGCGTTCAACGTCGACAACGTCCATGCCGGCGCAACGAGCGCGAAGCTCGGCGTCGTCACCAGCGGCGACGACGTCCTGGCGCAGAACCTGGCGTTTTCGGTGCCGGTGCCCGACCTCCAGATCGCCGTGCGCGCGACCCAGCCGAAGACGCACGCCGGCGAGCCGGTGACGTTCGCCGTCGTCGTGACCAACCCGGGCGACGTCCCGGCGTCCGGCGTCGAGGTCGCCGACCCGGCCGTCCCGGAGTGCGCGAAACCGCTCGGCACCCTCGCCCCCGGCCAGACGGTGACCTACTCGTGCACCGGTACCGCACCGCCCGACGACTTCACGAACACCGCGAAGGTCACCGGCACGAGCGCGCTCGGCGACGCCCTCGACGGCATCGCGAGCGCACCCATCGACGTCCTGCACCCGGCGCTGGGCATGACGAAGTCGGCCGACCGGCCCGCGTACCGCGCCGGCGACCTCGCGACCTTCACGATCAAGGTCACGAACACCGGCGACACGGGACTCTCCGGCCTCCAGGTCACCGACCCGAAGACGCCGGCGTGCGCGCTCACCGGAGCGCTCGCGCCGGGCGAATCCCGCACGACGACGTGCACCGCGAAGGCCCCGATCCCCGACGGCGTCAACACGGCGAGCGCGCTGGCCGCCGACGAGCTCGGCAAGCAGGTCACGGCGACGGCCGACGCACCCGCGCCGACGATCGCACCCGCCGTCGAGGTCACCAAGACCGCGGACCGGCCGGTGATCCACGCCGGGGACGCCGTCACCTGGACGGTCGCCGTCCGCAACACCGGCGACAGCCCGCTGGCCCCGCTCGAGGTTACCGACGACACGACGACGGCGTGCGCGCGCACGTTCGCCGGCCTGCCCGCGGGCGCGACGCAGACGTACACGTGCACGGCGAATCCGTCCCGCACCACGACGTCCCAGGTGACGGCGACCGGCACCGACCTGTCCGGCCGGCCCGTGACGGCCACCGCGCCGGCGACGGTCACGGTGATCACCCCGGCGCTGACCCTCACCGCGGCCGCCACGCCGAGTGTCGCCCGCGCCGGCGACCCGATCACCTACACGCTGACGATCGCCAACGCCGGCGACGCACCGCTGACCGAGGTGGCGGTGGCCCACGACGTCCCGGCGTGCGCCAAGGCGATCGGTGCCCTGGCCCCGGGCGGGACGACCACGTACACGTGCACCGCACCGGCCCCACCGGACGACGTGGCCACCACGGCCACGGCCACCGGCCAGGACCAGCTCGGCCGCACGGTGAAGGTCACCGACGACGCGGCGGTGGACGTGATCCACCCGGCACTCGGGCTGGCGGTCCGCGCGACGCCGCCGGCGGTCCGCGAGGGCGACACAGTGACATGGACTATCACCGCAGCCAACACGGGCGACGTGCCGCTGGCGGACGTCACGGTCGCGGACGCCGAGGTCGCCTCGTGCGCGAAGCGGTTCGGCACGCTCCAGCCGCAGGTGCAGCAGGAGGCGACGTGCACGACGATCGCGGGCCCGGCCGGGTTCGCGAACAAGCCGACGCTGACCGGCACCGACCCCACGGCCCGCTCGGTGACGGCCGCCGCCGAGGGCACGTTCGCGGTCCAGCACCCGGCGGTCGCGATCGCCGCGGAGGTGACGGGCGGCCCGTTCCGCGAAGGCGACAAGGTGCCGTTCCGGATCACCGTCCGCAACGCCGGCGACGTGCCGCTGGCCGGCCTCCGAGTCACGGACACACAGGCCACGGGCGCACGAGCCGCGCCCACCAGCTGCACCCAAACCCTCGATGGCACCTTCGACCCCGGCGCCACCCGCGAGTTCGCCTGCACCACGACCGCTCCGGCCGACGACGTCACCCGGACCCTCCGGGTCGTCGCCACCCCGCCCGTCGGACCCGACGTCACCGCCGGCGCCAGTGCCGGCCTCGACGTCATCCACCCCGCCATCGCCGTCACGAGGACCGTCGATGCCGCTGTCGTGCACGTCAAAGACCCGGTGACCTCGACCATCACCGTGACCAACACCGGTGACACCCCGCTCCAGGACGTCTCCGTCGACGATCCGCTGGCCCGGGACTGCACCAAGTCCCTGGGCCGGCTCGAACCGCAGGCGAAGCACACCTACAGCTGCACCCAAGCCGCCGGTGACACCGACTTCACCGCCGTCGCGAACGTCACCGGCACCGATGCCACGAATCGGCCGGTGAGCGCCTCCGCCGGCGCCGCTGTCGACGTCATCCACCCCGCGCTCAGCCTCACCAACGACGCCACGCCCACGCGCGTCCGCCAAGGCGACACCGTCACGTTCACCCTCGTCGTCGCGAACACCGGTGACGTCCCGCTGACCGATGTGTCCCTTGTGGACAACCGGACTCCGGCGTGCGCTCAACCCATCGGCACCCTCCTCCCCGGCGCCAGCCAGCGCCGCTCCTGCACGGTAAACGCCGGCCCCGACAATTTCGTGAGCTCGGCCACCGCAAGTGCCACCGATCCGGTGAAACGCCAAGTCAACGCCACCGACGATGCGTCGTACACCGTCCTGCACCCCGCCCTCGCGCTCACCCAGGACATCCACGGCGGCCCCTTCCGCCCCGGCGACACCGTGACCGCCACCCTCACCGTCACCAACACCGGTGACGTCCCGCTGACCGCCGTCAACGTCCGAAGCGAGTCCTGCACGAAGACCTTCGACCAGCTCGAAGCCGGCGCCACGCAGAAGTTCGACTGCACCACGACCGCGCCCGCCGACGACGCAGCCAGCGCCGCGAAGGCGACGGCGGACGCCCCGGTCGGTCCACCGGTCACGGCGACGGACACCGACGAGATCGACGTCATCCACCCGGCCGTGCAGCTCACCATCGACGCGACACCGAAGATCGCCCGCGCGGGCGACGAAGTCACCTTCACCGTCACCGCGCGCAACACCGGAGACGTCCCGCTCGCCGCGGTGTCCATTGTGGACAACCTACGCAAGCAATCGACCTGTGCGAACAAGCTGGGCACCGTAGAAGCGGGAGCGGTGAAGACCTACACCTGCACCCGCAAAGCGCCCGCCGACGACTTCGGCCAAACCCTCGAGATCACCGGAAATGACCCGAGTGGTCGCACCGTGCAATCAGCCGGTGACGCAAAAGTCGACGTCGTCCACCCGGAGATCGCCGTGATGAATGACGCCGCACCTTACGAAGTCCACGCAGGTGACACCGTCACCTTTTCGATCCTGGTCAAGAACACCGGCGACGTCCCGCTCGCCGACGTGGCGGTCGTCGACGACCACACGCCCTCCTGTGCGCATACCGCAGGAGAACTGGCCGTCGACGCCGAAATCTCGTACTCCTGCACAACGACGGCGGGCAAAGTTGGCTTCACGGGCAAAGCAACCGCCACCGGTCAAGACCCGACCCGTCGTCCGGTGACAGGTTCCGGTGAAGCGACGTTCGTCGTCCGGATGAGCTGAACGGAGTAACGCGCAAGCGGCCGATTGCCCCGGAAACCGTGCCTGTCGCCGACGGGAAATGTGACCAGTGCGTTCGTAGGGTTCTCGCCTTAATTGTTCCGTGATACGTTCCTGCGCCGTGTCCCCCATTGGTGAACGTGCTCACGTGGTGATGGTGTCACTCAGTGTGCTGCTCGGCGTATTTTCCGCCGCCGCAGGCACCTGGATGGCCACCGCCGAAGGAAACACCGCCGAGCTCGGCGCCGCGGCGCTCGTCCTGCCCAACGCGCCCGCCGGCGCCGGCAGTGGCAGCGGAACCGACCTCGCCGGCGGCCAGGTCCAGACCACCAACCCCGGTCAGCCCGCCGTCCCCACCACCTCGGCCCCCGCCCCGACGACGTCCAGTGCGGCACCCACGCCGACCGAGTCGTCCGCGGCCCCGCAGCCTTCGACGTCCGAAGCCCCGCCGCCGACCACCAAGCCCGCGGCCCGGGTCGCGCCTTCGGTGGCCGCCCAGGTCGTCACGCTGGTCAACGACGAGCGCGCCAAGGCCGGCTGCGCCGCGCTGACCGAGGAATCGCACGTCACGAAGGCCGCGCAGGACTTCAGCGACAAGATGTCGGCCGAGAACTTCTTCTCGCACACCAGCCCGGACGGCACGACGTTCGACCAGCGCATCAAGCAGGCCGGTTACTCGAAGCCGGGCGCGGAGAACATCGCGCGCGGGCAGACGTCCGCGGCGCAGGTCATGGACTCCTGGATGAACTCCGAAGGCCACCGCGCCAACATCCTGAACTGCTCGCTCAAGAAGATCGGCGTCGGCGTCACCACCGAAGGCTGGTACTGGGTCCAGGACTTCGGTTACTGACGGCCGCTCACGGCTTGCTCCACCGCTCGGCGATGTCGCCGTAGCGCGCCAGCACCGTCGCCCGCAGCTCCGGATCCGACCGCGGCACCGGTTCGATGAACACCTCGGTGACGTCGTGGAACCTCTCCGTCAGCTCCGAGGCGAGCCGGACGCACGCGCGTTCGAGGTCCGCGGCGCCGAGCGAGTCGTCGAAGTCCACGCGCGTGCAGACCAGCACCTGGTCGGTCCCCATCAGCATGGTCTGCAGGTCGACGACGGCCTCGATCTCCGGCGCGTCGGTCAGGTGGTCGCGGACGCCGCGGACGATGTTCGGATCGGCCTGGCGCCCGACCAGCAGACCGCGGTTGGTGCGGCCGAGCAGGTAGGCGACGCAGGCGAGCAGCAGGCCGATGGCGATCGACGCGATGCCGTCCCAGACCTCGGAGCCGGTGAGCTGGTGCAGCCCGATGCCGCCGAACGCGAGCAGCAGGCCGACCAGCGCCGCCGAGTCCTCGAACAGCACGGTCTTCGGCGTCGGGTCGTCGATGAGCCGCAGGTACGTCCACAGCGAGCGGTTCTCCGCCCGCGACTCCCGGACGACCTGGCGCACCGCCTGCAACCACGAGGTGCCCTCGAGCAGGAACGCCACGGCCAGGACGATGTAGCTGAGCAGCGACGTACTCTGCGCTTCACCGTGCCCGAGCAGCGTCGAGACGCCCTCGTAGAGCGCGAACATCGCGCCCGAAGCGAAGATCGAGACGGCCGCGAGCAGGGACCAGAAGTACCGCTCCTTGCCGTAGCCGAAGGGGTGCACGCGGTCGGCCGGTCGCTCCGAGCGCTTCAGCGCCGTCAGCAGCAGGACTTCGGTGATCGTGTCGGCCACCGAGTGCGCCGCTTCGGACAGCATCGCGCCCGAGCCGGTGATGATGCCCGCGATCAGCTTCATGATGGCGATCGCCAGGTTCACCCCGCCGGCGAGCAGGACGGTCAGGGTGCTTTCGCCGCCGGAGTTCCCGGGTTCCTCGCTCACTCTGGTGAGCGTAGTGCTCAGAGGCGCTGCAGGCCGTTCAGAACGCGTTCCATGAGCGCCATCGCGGGCCGGCCGTCGGCGCCGGTCCGGCTGTCGTGGATGGTGACCAGGCCCTGCTCGGCCATGTCGTCCAGCAGGACGCGCACGACGCCGAGGGGCACGCTCAGCGTGGCCGCGACCTCGGCGACCGAACGCGGGTGCAGGCACAGCGAGTGCACCGAGCGGAACTCCCCGGTCAGCCGGGCGCCGTCCCAGTGCGCCCCGGCGCGCGTCGAGACCATCGCTTCGATCGCGAGGTGCCGCCGCGACTGCGTCCGGCCGCGCGTGAGGACGTACGGCCGCACGAGGGTGCGCTGGATGGGGACGTAGTCCGCCACGGGCCGCTCGGCGGGTGGGGGGTGGAGTGCGTGTCGGCCGGTCGTCGTGGTCCGCCGGTCCTGGGCCATCCGTGCCGCCCCCTGATTCCGTGATCGTCAATGGTGCCCTCGCTGGCAACGGCGGCGGCGAGGAAAGGCCAGGATACGCCGCTTGTCCAGGGTTCAGGCCGTGGTTTCTCCTTAACTCGATGGGCCATTGCGGTGATTATCATGAACATTTTTCAAGAAAACGATTACCGCGACGAAATCCCAGCTAGTGGGCCTGAAGGACAGGACAAACTTGTGACAACGGGTAGCGGAATGGCTACCAGAACACCAATCTTTCCGATCACGAAAACGGCCCCGGTCAGACGTGCTGACCGGGGCCGTGCGTTCTCGGGAAATGTGTCACTCCTCCGCGAGTGACGGCGCTCCGAGCGCGATCGGCTTCGGTTCCGGCTTGCGCTTGACGGACTCCAGCAGCATCTGCGCGACGTCGACGATCTCGACCTTCTCGCTCGCCGTGCCGTCGCTCTGCCTCGCGGTCAGACCGTCGTTCAGCATCACCTTGCAGAACGGGCAGCCGGTGGCGATCTTCGACGGCGCGGTGCCGAGCGCCTCGTCGACGCGCTCGACGTTGATCCGCTTGCCGATCTTCTCTTCCATCCACATCCGCGCGCCGCCGGCGCCGCAGCACATCGACTTGTCGCCGTGCCGCGGCATCTCGCGCAGCTGCGCACCGGTCGCGCCGACCAGCTCGCGCGGGGCCTCGTACACCTTGTTGTGGCGGCCGAGGTAGCACGGGTCGTGGTAGGTGACGTCCTCGGCGACCGGCGCCACCGGCACCAGCTGCTTCTCGCGGACCAGGCGGTTCAGCAGCTGCGTGTGGTGCACGACGTCGAACTGGCCGCCCAGCTCCGGGTACTCGTTGGCGAGCGTGTTGAAGCAGTGCGCGCAGGTCACGACGACCTTGCGGGCCTTGCGCTCGCGGCCCTCGAACACCGAGTTCAGCACCTCGACGTTCTGCTGGGCCAGCATCTGGAACAGGAACTCGTTGCCGGCGCGGCGGGCCGGGTCACCGGTGCAGGACTCCTCCGAGCCGAGCACCGTGTACTTGACGCCCGCCATGTGCAGCAGCTCCGCGACCGCCCGCGTCGTCTTCTTCGCGCGGTCCTCGAACGCGCCGGCGCAGCCGACCCAGAACAGGTACTCGGCGTCACCGAGGTCGCCGTCGAACACCGGGACCTCGAAGTCGAGGTCCTCGGTCCAGGCCAGCCGGTCCTTGGCGTTCTGGCCCCACGGGTTGCCCTTGTTCTCCAGGTTCTTGAACATGCCGTTCAGCTCGCTGGGGAACGCCGACTCGATCATCACCTGGTAGCGGCGCATGTCGACGATGTGGTCGACGTGCTCGATGTCGACCGGGCACTGCTCGACGCAGGCGCCGCAGCTGGTGCAGGACCACAGGACGTCGGGGTCGATGACGCCGCCGTCGTCGCCGATCAGCGCCTTCTGCGACTCCGCGATCGCGAGGACGTCGATCCCCGCGTACATGTTGTCCCCGGACAGGCCGACCTCGTCGCCCGCCATGTCCCGCTTGCCGCCGGCCAGCAGGTACGGCGCCTTCGCGTAGGCGTGGTCACGCAGCTGCGTGATGACCAGCTTCGGCGACAGCGGCTTGCCGGTGTTCCACGCGGGGCACTGCTCCTGGCAGCGGCCGCACTCGGTGCACGTCGAGAAGTCCAGCCAGCCCTTCCAGCTGAAGTCCTCGATCTTGCCGACGCCGAAGGTGTCCTCGTCGGGGTCGGCTTCCTCGAGGTCGAGGACCTTGCCGCCGCTCATCATCGGCTTGAGCGCGCCGAGGGCGACACCGCCGTCGGCCTCGCGCTTGAAGTAGATGTTGAAGAACGCGCTGAAGCGGTGCCAGGCGATCCCCATGGTCATCGTGCGCGCGACGACGATCAGCCAGACCGTGGCGCTCATCAGTTTGACGAACGCGAAGATCGTGACCAGGTTCGGGCTGGCCGGCAGCAGCTGGCCGATCGGGTTGGAGACGAAGGACGCCCACAGCGGCCCTTCGTGCGTGTTCAGCGCGGACTTCGCGGCGCGGACGCCGATGATGCCGATGCCCTCGATCAGGACGACGGCCTCGATGAAGTACGCCCACTTGAAGTTGGAGCCGGCGAAGCGGCTCTGGCGGTCGGCGCGGCGCGGGTGGTTGCGCTGGCGGATCGCCATCAGCACCAGGATGCCGACGATCGTGCCGAGCCCGAGCAGCTCCATGAGCAGCTGGAACGGCGGGAAGTCGTCGAGGACCGGCCAGCCCCAGGTCGGGACGAAGACCTCGCCGTAGGCCTCGAACAGGGCGAGCGAGCCGAGCAGGAAGCCCCACATCACCAGCCAGTGGGCGGGGCCGACGCTGCGCTTGCGGTTCATCCGCGTGTGCGCGGCGAACTCCTTGATCAGCGTCTTCATGCGCGGCATGAACGGCCCGTTGCGCGTCGAGTCGGGCTGGCCGAGGCGGATCACCCGTACGAAACGGGCGATGGTCGCGGCGAACATGCCCCAGGCGACGAGGCCGAGCACGACGGAGATCCCGCCGAGCGTCAGTTGCAGAGCGCCCATCGTTCGGGTGCCTTTCGTCCGGGAAAAACTGTGGTGGTGCCGGGAGACTAACCGTCCTTACTGATGAGTAACCCGTTGAGGCGCCCTAAGTCCCACCGATGTGGTGTACGTCGCTCTTTGTTTTGGGACGATCGTTCCGGTAGTTTTCACCCTATGGTGAAGCTCCAAGTCGACGGCCGGAAGGCGCGGGGCGAGAAGCGGCGCACCGAACTCATCGAGGCCACGTTGCGGATCATCGAGCGCGACGGCGTCGCGGGCGTCACGCACCGGACGGTCGCGGCCGAGGCCGGCGTCCCCACGACGTCCACGACCTACCACTTCTCGTCGCTGGACGACCTGCTGGTCGCGACGCTCATCTCGTGCGCCCGCGACATGGCGACCGAGGTCTACTGGATGATCGACCGGGCGCGCTCCCGCGGGTCGCGCGGCGCCGAGGAGGTCGCTGCCCTGCTGGCCGAGGCGCTCGGGCCCCGGCGCGGGCGCACGATGGCGGAGTACGAGCTGTACCTGCTGGCCGCGCGCAAGCCCGAGCTGCGGCCGGCCGCGCGCCGCTGGCTGGACGTCCTGACGTCGATGGTCCGGCACGACGACGAAGTGGCGTTCCGGGTGTTCCTCGCGGGCATCGACGGGCTGCTCATCCAGGGCCTGATCGACGACGAGCCGCCGTCGGCCGAGGAACTGCGCCCGGTGGTGGACTACCTGCTGAAACCGCGTTGACGGCTGCCTTAGCTTCGGATCATGCGGACTTTTGGCGACTACGAACTCGACGACGACCGCGCGCGGCTGGACCTCGACGTGGTGTGGAAGTTCCTCTCGACCGAGGCCTACTGGGGGCGCTGGCGCACGCGTGAGCAGGTCGAAGCCGCCATCGCCGGCTCCTGGCGGGTCGTCGGTGCCTACCGCGGCGGCTCGACGGTCGGGTTCGCCCGCGCGTTCTCCGACGGCGTCTCGTCGGCGTACCTCGCCGACGTCTTCGTCGTCGACTCCGCCCGCGGCAGCGGCCTCGGCAAGGAGATCGTGCGGGAGATGATCGACAACGGCCCCGGCGCGCAGTTCCGCTGGATGCTGCACACCGCCGACGCGCACGGGCTCTACCGGCAGTTCGGCTTCGCCGAGCACACCAAGGGGCACTACCTGGAGCGGGAGGGGCCCAACGCGGCGAACTTCGTGGGCTGACGCCGCGCCGGGCCCGCTCCGGGGACTCAGCCCTTGTTCTCGTAGACCGGCGTGATCACCGCGCGGGCCAGGGTGTGCCCGAACATGTTGAAGCCGAGAAACGCCGGTGTCGCGTCCTCCGGCACGTCCAGCTTGTCCAGGTCGAGGGCGTGCACGGCGAAGCAGTAGCGGTGCGGGCCGTGCCCGGGCGGGGGCGCGGCGCCGAGGAACCGCTTGACCCCGCCGTCGCCCTTCAGCGTCACCGCGCCTTCGGGGAGGCCGGAGCCGTCTCCCGCGCCGGACGCCAGCTCGGTCACCGAAACCGGGACGTTGAACACCGCCCAGTGCCAGAATCCGCTGCCGGTCGGGGCGTCCGGGTCGTAGCAGGTGATCGCGAAGCTCTTCGTCTCCGCCGGGAAGCCGTCCCACGCCAGGTGCGGCGACCGGTCCTCGCCACCGGCCCCGAAGATGCCGGACAGGTGCGGCGTGGCCAGGGTTTCGCCGTCGGCGACGTCGTTGCTGCGGAGGGTGAAGGACGGCACGTCGGGCAGGGATTCGTACGGGCCGGGTGCTTGCGGCATGGATCCTCCTGATCATGGAACTGGAGACTTGCGCCAGGTTAGGCCCCGGGCACCACCCCGGCGTCTCAGGGCGGGATCTCAGGGTCTTTCGGGGGGTTACCCCCATGTACCGCCCGCGCACCCCGTCATAACGTTTCTCACGCAGAGGAAACAACACTGAGGGGACCAACGACCATGGCGCGCCCGCTTCTGGCTCTGGGAGGCATCGTCCTGATCGGCGTCGGCCTGGCGACCGCGCTCGGGTGGGGCTGGGGTTCGGACTTCGAAAACACCGACACCCTTTCGCAGACCATCCGCAGCGTGAAGCTGGAGGCCGACTCGGGATCGGTGAAGGTCCGCACCGGCTCGGGGGCGGCCACGGTGCACGAAGAGGTTGGTTACCACTGGCGCAGCAAGCCGGCCGGGCCCTTCTACCGCGTCGACGGCGACCAGCTGGTGCTCGGTTCGTGCGGTACGAACTGCACGGTCGACTTCGAGGTCGTCGTGCCCGAGGGGGTGCCCGTCACGGGGAACATCGACTCCGGCGGGCTGGACCTCGCCGGGATGTCGACTGTGGACGTTCAGGTCGATTCCGGGCACGCGCGCGTCGAGGACGTCCCCGGTGCGGTGAAGCTGCGGATGGACAGCGGTTCGATCGACCTGCGGGACGTCGGCGCCGTCCGGTTGCAGAGCGAGTCCGGCAGCATCACCGGCGACGACGTGCGCGGGCCGGTCGACGCGACGTCGTCCAGCGGCAGCGTCGAATTCACGCTGGCGCAGGCGAACGACGTCAAGGTGCACGCCGAGAGCGGCAGCATCGACCTGAAGGTGCCGGGCGGGCCGTACCGCGTCCAGGGGGACAGCGACAGCGGGCACCGCGACATCGGCGTCCAGGTCGACGGTGCCGCTCAGCACCTGCTGGACCTGACGACCGAAAGCGGCAGCGTCACGGTCCGCGCGGCCTGACTTTTCCTTACTACGGGGGCATTTCCGGATGGGCAGGATCGAACGGCGCGTGCTGGTGGCCGCGCTGCTGGGGGCACTCGCGATGTTCGGGTTCGCCGGCTTCACGCGGGACGCGCCGCCGGAAACGCCGGCGCAGGGGGTGCCGGTCACCGCGGATTCCCACTATCGAGTGACTTCCTGGGTCGGGACCCCGGCGGAAGTCGTTGTGCGGCAAGGAAATTCCGATTTCTTCCTCTCCTCCTGGACGGCCCGCCACTCCTGAACTGTCGGGGGTCGCTGTTAGGAAGGAAGCACGCCGAAGGCCGGCGTGCAGGGGAGGACACACATCATGGACGTGCGCCGGGTCGCCGCGATCATCGCGGCGGTCGTGGTCATGGCGGGGGTGCCGGCCGTCGCTTCGGCGTCGGTCTTGGCGTGGCGGGCCTGCGCCACGCTGCAGGAGCCATCGGCGGAGTGCGCGACGATCGAGGTGCCGATCGACCGCGCGCGGCCGGAGCTGGGGTCGGCGCGGCTCGCGCTGGCCAGGTTGCCCGCGCGCGATCCGTCCCGGCGGATCGGCTCGCTGCTGGTGAACCCGGGCGGGCCAGGGGGCTCCGGCGTCGGGTTCGCGCAGTTCGGCGGGCTGGCCTCGCCGGAGCTCGCGCAGCTGCGGCAGCGCTTCGACGTCGTGGGGTTCGACCCGCGCGGCGACTGGTCCGGCACGCCTCGCGTCACCTGCGACGCGGCGACGCTGTTCGACCCGGCGCTGGACCGGTTCCCGTCGACGCGGGCGGGGTTCGAGACGCTGGTCGCGCACAACCGGAAGGCGGGTGCGGACTGCCTGGCCCGCACCGGGCCGCTGCTGGCGCACGTGGACAGCCGAAGCGCGGCCGAGGACATCGAGGCGATCCGGGCGGCGCTCGGCGAGCCGAAGATCTCGTGGCTGGGCCTTTCCTACGGCACCGAGCTGGGGGCGGTCTACGCGTCGCAGCACCCCGGCCGGGTGCGGGCGATGGTGCTCGACGGCGCGATCGACCACGCGCGGCCGATGACCCAGGCGATCGTCGAGGAGGCCGCGGCCATCGAGGACGCACTGGTCCGGTTCGCGGACTGGTGCCGCGCTTCGGCCGGCTGCGCCTTGCAGGGGCAGGACGTCCTCCGCTTCTACGACGACGTCGTGGCCAGGGCAGCGCGCGGCGGGATCTGGTCGAGCGACCTGGGCCGTCCCGCGACGGCCGACGAGGTCTCGGCGGGCGTGTACGGCCACCTCTACCTGCGGGACGACTGGCCCGCGCTGGGCAAGGACCTGGCCACGGCCGGCGGGGAGTTCCCGGACGCGCGCGGGCTGACCGAGCGGAACCAGTTCGGGTCCGAGAGCTACGCGGCCTACCCGGGCGATCGGCTGCCACGACTTCCCGTCGCCATTCACCGGGCCGTCGGAGATGGCCTGGACGGCCCGCCTGGTCCGCGCGGCAGCCCCGCACAGCTGGCGGTACTCGGAGTACTGGGACTTCGCCAGCGGGTGCACCGGCTGGCCGGTCCCGGCGAAGAACCCACCGCAGCCGCAGCCGGTACGCGGTGCCCCGCCGATACTGGTCGTGGGCGGCGCCCATGACCCGGCGACGCCGCTGGCTTGGGCCCGCGGCCTGGTGGCGAGCATCGAGGGAGCGGCCCTGCTGACGCGCACCGACGACGGCCACACGGGGCTGTTCAACTCCGCCTGCGCGCGGGCGGCCGAGGTGGCGTACCTGGTCGACGGGATCGTCCCCGGTCGCGGGGCGGTGTGCCGGTGAGCCGTCGACCGTGAGCGGTGTCACAGCCGATCCGGGCACACTCGGTCGCCGGACCCGGGAACAAGAACCCGAGCCGCCTCGTTAGGCTGGGTACAGAGGTTGAGCGCAGTCGACTCAAGTCCGGCTTGACGGGGTGCGCGAAGGCCCGATAAAACTTGCCAGGGCCTCGCTCAAGGCGAGAACGAACCTGCAGGTCACGAACATAGCAGCCGTACACAGGAGGAAGCACCATGGCGCGAGCGGTCGGCATCGACCTCGGCACGACCAACTCGGTCGTCGCCGTCCTTGAGGGCGGCGAGCCGACGGTCATCGCCAACTCGGAAGGCTCCCGGACCACCCCTTCGATCGTCGCCTTCGCCAAGAACGGCGAAGTGCTGACCGGCCAGCCGGCGAAGAACCAGGCCGTCACGAACGTCGACCGGACGATCCGGTCCGTGAAGCGGCACATCGGCACCGACTGGAAGACCGAGATCGACGGGAAGAACTACACCTCCCAGGAAATCAGCGCGCGCGTGCTGATGAAGCTGAAGCGCGACGCCGAGGCGTACCTGGGCGAGACGATCACCGACGCGGTCATCACCGTCCCGGCGTACTTCGAGGACGCCCAGCGGCAGGCCACCAAGGAAGCCGGCCAGATCGCCGGCCTGAACGTGCTCCGCATCGTCAACGAGCCGACCGCCGCCGCGCTGGCGTACGGCCTGGACAAAGGCGAGAAGGAGCAGACCATCCTGGTCTTCGACCTCGGTGGTGGCACCTTCGACGTCTCGCTGCTGGAGATCGGCGAGGGCGTCGTCGAGGTCCGCGCCACCTCTGGTGACAACCACCTCGGTGGTGACGACTGGGACGAGCGCATCGTCAAGTGGCTGGTCGACAAGTTCAAGGCCACGAACGGCATCGACCTGACCAAGGACAAGATGGCGCTGCAGCGCATCCGCGAGGCGGCGGAGAAGGCGAAGATCGAGCTGTCCAGCTCGAACTCGGCCAGCATCAACCTGCCGTACATCACCGTGGACGCGGACAAGAACCCGCTGTTCCTCGACGAGACGCTCTCGCGCGCCGAGTTCCAGAAGATCACCTCGGACCTGCTCGACCGCACCAAGGCGCCGTTCAACAACGTCATCCGGGACGCGGGCATCTCCGTCGGCGACATCGACCACGTCGTGCTCGTCGGTGGTTCCACCCGCATGCCGGCCGTCGCCGAGCTGGTCAAGGAGCTGACCGGCGGCCGCGAGCCGAACAAGGGCGTGAACCCGGACGAGGTCGTCGCGGTCGGCGCGGCGCTGCAGGCCGGTGTGCTGAAGGGCGAGGTCAAGGACGTCCTGCTGCTGGACGTCACGCCGCTGTCGCTGGGCATCGAGACCAAGGGCGGCGTCTTCACCAAGCTCATCGAGCGCAACACCACGATCCCGACCAAGCGCTCGGAGATCTTCTCCACCGCGGACGACAACCAGCCGTCGGTGCAGATCCAGGTGTTCCAGGGTGAGCGCGAGATCGCCGCGCACAACAAGAAGCTCGGCATGTTCGAGCTGACCGGTCTCCCGCCGGCCCCGCGTGGCGTGCCGCAGATCGAGGTCACCTTCGACATCGACGCCAACGGCATCGTGCACGTGACCGCGAAGGACCTGGGCACGAACAAGGAACAGTCGATGACGATCACCGGTGGCTCCGCGCTGCCGAAGGACGACATCGAGCGCATGGTCAAGGACGCCGAGGCCCACGCCGAGGAAGACAAGAAGCGCCGCGAGGAAGCGGAAACCCGCAACCAGGCGGAGACGCTGGTCTATCAGACCGAGAAGTTCGTCAAGGACAACGACGACAAGCTGCCCGAGGACCTCAAGGGCAAGGTCAAGTCCGCGATCGATGAGGCCAACGAGTCGCTCAAGGGCACGGACTCGACCAAGATCCGCGAGGCGATCGAGAAGCTGAACGCCGCTTCGCAGGAGCTGGGCACCGCCCTGTACGCCAACGCGAACGCCGCTCAGCCGGGCGCCGAGGGCGCTGCGGGTGCGGGGGCGGCCGGGGACGCCGGTGCCGCCGGCGGCCAGGCCAAGGCCGATGACGTGGTGGACGCCGAGATCGTCGAAGAGGACCCGAAGAAGTGACCCACAGCTACGACGAATCCGAGAACCAGGGCCGAGGCCCCGAGGAGCCGGTGGTCGTGCGGGACCGTCGTCGGGTGGACCCCCAGACCGGGCAGGTCCGCCCGCCCGGTCCGGCCCACGCCGCGCCGGACCCCGACGAGGCGCCCGTGGAGCACGCGGGCCCCTCGCTGGGTGAGTCCATTGTGGACGATTCGGTGTCGGTCGTCTCCGACGTGGAGAAGGAGCTGGCCGAGCGCACCGCCGACCTCCAGCGCCTGCAGGCCGAGTACGCCAATTACCGCAAGCGCGTCGAGCGTGACCGCGAGGCGGTCGTCATCGGCGCGAAGGCGACGGTGGTGAACGACCTGCTGCCGCTGCTCGACGACCTCGAGCGGGCCGAGCAGCACGGTGACCTCACCGGCGCGTTCAAGGCGGTCGGCGACAAGCTGATCAGCGGCTTGCAGCGCGCGGGCCTGGAGTCGTTCGGCGCCGAGGGCGAGCCCTTCGACCCGAGCGTGCACGAGGCCGTGCAGCACAACACCTCGCCCGACGTGGCGGGCCCGACGGTCACCGTGGTCATGCGCCGCGGGTACCGCTTCGGGGACCGCGTACTGCGGGCCGCGCTGGTCGGGGTGACCGACCACGAGCCCGGTGCGGCCCCGTCCGTCGGTGGCGAGCTGCCACTCGACGGCGGAGCCGATGAGCAGCAGCAGTAAGAGGAACCAAGTGGGAGGAGGAGACGCCCGATGAGTGCACGGGAATGGATCGGTAAGGACTTCTACCGTGAACTGGGCGTCTCCTCCGACGCCACCGCGGACGAAATCAAGAAGGCCTACCGGAAGCTGGCCAAGGAGAACCACCCGGACGCGAACGCCGGCAACGCGCAGGCGGAGCAGAAGTTCAAGGCGGTCTCCGAGGCCTACGGCGTGCTGTCCGACGCGAGCAAGCGCAAGGAGTACGACGAGGCGCGGCGCCTGTTCGGCGGCGGGGGTGGCTTCAACTTCCCCGGCGGCGGCGGTGGCGGCAGCTTCGACATGGGCGACATCTTCGGCCAGGCCGGCGCCGGTCAGCAGGGCGGTTTCGGCGGGCTCGGCGACATCCTGGGCGGCATCTTCGGCCGCGGCCGGTCGTCGGCGGGCGCGACGGCGAACCGGCCGCAGCGCGGCGCCGACGTCGAGACGGACGTCCGGATCGACTTCGTCGAGGCGGTCAAGGGCGCGACCCTGCCGCTGCGGCTGTCGAGCCCGGCGACCTGTGCGACGTGCAGCGGCAACGGTGCCCGGCCGGGGACGTCGCCGCGGACCTGCCCGACCTGTTCCGGGTCGGGGCTGGTCAGCCGCAGCCAAGGCGCGTTCGCGTTCTCGGAACCGTGCCGCGACTGCCGCGGCCGCGGGACAATCATCGACGACCCTTGCCCCGAGTGCGGCGGCGAAGGCATCAGCACGAGGACACGCACGCTGACCGTCCGGATCCCGCCGGGCGTCGACGACGACCAGCGCATCCGGCTGGCGGGCCAGGGCGAGCCGGGCCGGGGCGGGGCGCAGGCGGGTGATCTGTACGTCCGGGTGCACGTGGCTCCGCACGCGCTGTTCGGGCGCAAGGGGCTCGACCTGACGATCACCGTGCCGGTGGACTTCACGGAGCTGACGCTCGGCACCACGATCACGGTGCCGACGCTGGAAGCCAAGGTCTCGCTCAAGGTGCCGCCGGGCACGGCGAGCGGGCGAGTGCTGCGCGTGCGCGGCAAGGGCATCGCCAAGCGCGACGGTTCGCAAGGTGACCTGCTCGTCACCCTCCAGGCGGCGATTCCCGCCAAACTGGACGACAAGGCGCGCGAAGCACTGCAGGCGTACGCCGAGGCGATGGCCGGGCACGACCCCCGGCCCGAGATCACCGAGCTGCTGCAAGGTAGGTGAGAGTGGTGTTCGGCGGGATTCCCCAGGAAGGGGACGAGGAGACCCCGGTGTTCGTCATCTCGGTGGCGGCCCAGCTCGCCGGGATGCACGCACAGACGTTGCGCACGTACGACCGGCAGGGCCTGGTGTCCCCCGGCCGCACCCCCGGCGGCGGCCGCCGCTACTCGATGCGGGACATCGCACTGCTGCGCGAGGTCCAACGCCTCTCGCAGGAGGACGGCGTAAACCTGGCCGGCATCAAGCGCATCATCGAGCTGGAGAACCAGGTGGACGCGCTCCGAGCCCGCATAACCGAGCTGACGGAGGAACTGGCCGCAGCCTACGTAGCGGCAGAACAGGCAACGGCGGCGGCGCACGCGTCCTACCGCCGAGACCTGGTCCCCCTCAACCAGCAGACGGCAATGGTGGTCTGGCGCCCCAAGCGCCGCTGACCCCCAGAGCGACAAAGGCCTCCCCGGGCAACCGGGGAGGCCTTTGTCGCGCGCTTGAGATACTTCGGGCTCAGGCATCTTCCGAGACCGAAAACTGTCGGTGCCTGCCGGTAGCGTGGAAAACGGGGCTGCTCAGCCAGGCCCGCGCGGCCGAACCGCAGGAACGCCCGGCCGCGCTCGCCGGCCAACCGCGGCCGCAGGGGCCGGTTCGCCGACGGCGGTAGTTCGCCGCCGCACGGCCCGGGTGGTCGGCGATCCGCGCGCCGGCAGCCGGTGGACGGATCGGCTCTGCGGGCGGCCGGGAACGTGGTTGCCCCGCCCGCGCCGGCGAGGGGCTGTTCGGCGAGCGCGGAGGGTTCGGCTCCGCCCATGGCGGACGGCCGGAAGCGTGGTGCGATGACCCTCGGCTCACCGGCGCAGGGGCTGGCTGGTGCCAGGCGCGGAGTTTGCCGGCGGCTGATGGACGCCGCCGCCTGCGGCTGCCGGCCCGCTGCCGGCGGGCGGCCAGCGTCGCTGCCAAGCCCGGCCGGGATGGGCCGCGAGCAGTCCCTCCCGGCTGCTCGCGGCCGCGCCGCGGGGACTATGCCTTCACGTTCAGCAGCTGCTTCACCTCGGCCGTCCGGGACTCGATCACTCGGCGGGCCAAGTCTCGTGCCTGGGCGTTCGCTCCGCCGTTCGGGCCGTTCTCCGTCTGGGCCAGCTCGACCGCTGCCTGCTGCTGTCCCGTCAGGACGTCCAGGAACCGGCGGGTGAACTCGGCGTCTCCCGCCGTTCGGAGGGCTCCCACCAAGTCCGGCGATGTCATCTTCATCCCGCCGTGGGCGGCGTGGGCCTCTGGGGCCACCGTCTCCGGCTCGTTCCACTCGCGGAGCCAGCGGCGCATGTCGTCGACCTCGGTTTGCTGGGTCACCTCGATTGCTGCCGCCAGTTCCTTCAACGCGGCCGGGACCGGGCGGGCCGCGGCCAGGCGGACGATCTCTATCCCTTGCTGGTTCTGAGGGATCAGCATCTGCAGGAACATCACGTCGGCCGCGTTGTGGTGGGGTGGGGCCGTCGTCGCGCAGCTGGTCAGGAGCAGCGCGACGACGGCCAAGACCACTCTCACTGGCGCTGCCAGAGCGCCGGGGTGTTCGGCGGCTCCCAGCCCGCGATCGCCGTGTGCGGCTGGAGGCAGCGGTAGGTTGCGCCGCCGTACGTCACGACGTCGCCCGCCTTGTACGCCGTTCCCGCCGACCAGGTTCCGCCCGTTGGCGGCTTGGTGGTCGTCGTAGTGGGGGGCGGGGTTGTGGTGGTCGGGGGCGGTGTGGTCGTCGTCGGCGGTGGGGTGCCGCCTCCGCCGACCTGGAGGTCGATGCAGCTGTAGAACGCGTTGCTCGTGTCCGCGATGTTCCAGATCGCCAGCACCTTGATCCGGCCCGAATACCCGGCCAGGTTCACCGTGTGCGACAGCGTCGGCGGCGGCTGCTGGTTGTTGCCGTTGAACACCGCGACGCGGGTGCCACCGACGTAATATTCGTAGCTCGACGTCGAGTGCCGGGCGGTGAACACCCAGTTGAACGTCACCGTGCTGCCGACCGACTTGGCCGGCCACGGCTTCGACTCGTCGGTCAGCTCGGCGAACTGCGACAAGCCGCCGTTGCAGCTGCGCAGCCCCTTCGGTCCTTCGACGCTTTGCGGCTCGTAGACGATGCTGCCGCAGTTGGGGACCTTCCCGGCCGCGCAGTTGGCCTGCCGGCTGGGCGGGTCGGACACGTAACCGTGGGCGCTCGCGGAGGTGGCGGGGAGGACGACGACCAGCACCGGCGCGAGCAGGGCTCCGGCAGCGGCCGCGAAGAGCTTTCGTTTCCAGGTCATTTCGGCTCCTCGATGGGGAACAGCGTTGTTCCGGAGGGGAGGACGAACGAGCACATCCGGGGAAGATGTGGTCTAGACCATAAGTCGATTCGGGCACAACGGTCAACGAACTACCGCCGTTCGACGATTTCGCTGCTCCACTCGGCCCACTGCGAAGGTCGGGGCCGGTTGCTGCAGGCGTTCGCCTACGGAGGTCCCTTCGGCGCTCAGTCCAGGGTGAAGGGGTCGTACGATATTCGCTCCAGGTCGATCCCCCGGGCCAGCAGCTTCGCCACGGTCGCCTGGATCATCGGCGGCGAACCGGACACGAGCACCTCGTGGTTGCGCCACGTGCCACGCTGCGTCACGGCGTGGGCGAGCGTGCCGCGGTCACCACCCGCCAGGGCGCCCTCCTCGGTGACCGGGGTAACCGTCAGCCACTTCGACGTCACGGCCAGCCGGCGCAGCTCCTCCAGCGCGTACAGGTCTTCCGGTCGCCGGCCGCCGAAGAACAGGTGCACCGGCGGGTTCCGCTTCCAGCGGGACAGGTCGTCGAGGATCGACAGCAACGGCGTGATCCCGGTGCCGCCGCCGATCATCAGCAGCCGCCGCTTCGTCGACGTCGGGCGCACGTTCAGCACGCCCATCGACGGCCCGAGGCGCCAGACGTCGCCCGGTTTCGTGTGGTTGACGATGCTGCCGCTGACCCAGCCGCCCGGCACCGCGCGCACGTGGAAGGTGAGCTGGCCGTCTCCGCGCGGCGCGTTCGCCGGCGAAAGGTACCGCCAGAACCGCGGCCGCTGCGGCACTTCCACGCTGACATACGCGCCGGCGCGGTACGGCAACAAGCCTTCGGTGCGCACCTTCACCAGTGCGACGTCGCGGCTGAGTTTCCGGTGTTCGAGCACGGTCGCCGACCACGCCGCCGGCCCGGTTTCCGCCTGGGCGGCTTCGCGCATCGTCTTGGCGATGAGCCCGTACGCCGACGTCCACGCCGATTCGACTTCGGTGGTCCACTTCTCCTTCAGAAATCGTTTCAACGCGGCGATCAACGCGACGCCGACCGCGTCGTAGTGGCGGGAGACGACGGCGAATTTCCGGTGGTCGCGGCCCAATTGCCCCAGGAAGGTGACCAGTTCGTCGGGCCGGTCGACCATCTGCACCACGTACACCAGCGCGCGCAGCAGCCTGCTCCGCTGCGTCGTCATGGTCACCGGGAACAGCTCCCGGCAATCGGGGGCGACCACGAACAACGCGCCGTAGAAGTACTGCGCCAGTTCATCTGCTTTCGATTCGACCTCCGCAAAACTTTCACGAATCAACCGGGCCATCTCTCGACCTTCCACAGCCGAAACGGGCAGCGTCTCGGGCATGGTGGAGATCTTCACGGATTCAGCACTCATCGGGAACGGTAATCTCCAGTCGTGCCAAGGCTTTCGCGCCGTGCATGCGGCGTCGCTGTGGCGGTGCCGCCCCCGAGGGTTCCCGACTGTAGGCGAATTCCCGTGCAGATGCGCGTGATTCCGCGCGTTCCCGCTCGAACGGAGCAATTCAGGTACGCCCGGTCAACCCCGCCTGTCGCAGCGTAAAAATGATCACGGCGTCGGATTCATCCGTTACTGGTTGCCGATTTCCAAAGCGTAACGAAATCATTCACCGGACGGCGGATTGCCGGGACTAGTCGATCGTGAAGGGGTCGTACTGGATCTGGTCCAGCGCACTGCCCGCGACCAGCATCCGCGACACCGTCGCCCGGATCATCGCCGGTGAGCCCGACACCAGGATGTGGTGGCCGGGCCAGGAGCCGTACCGCGTGACGGCTTCGGCCAGCGTCCCCTGCTCGAACCCGGGGACGTCGCCGCCGCGCTCGACGACCGGTGTGACGGTCAGCCAGGGGTTCGTCGCGGCGAGCGCGCGCAGCTCTTCGAGGTCGTAGAGGTCCTCGCGGGCTCCGCCGCCGTAGAACAGGTGCGTCTTCGGGTTCTCGCCCCACAGCGCGAGGTGGTCGAGGATCGCCCGCAGCGGTGCGACCCCCGTGCCGCCGGCGACCATCAGCACGGCCCGCGAGGCCTCGCGGTCGACCGTCATCCGGCCCAGCGGCGGGCCGAGCCGCCAGACGTCCCCGGGCTGCGTGTGGCTGACGATCGCGCGCGACACCCAGCCGCCGTCGATCGCGCGGACGTGGAACTCGATGCC
Source organism: Amycolatopsis sp. NPDC003861 (assembly GCF_053605405.1). Lineage (NCBI taxonomy): Bacteria > Bacillati > Actinomycetota > Actinomycetes > Pseudonocardiales > Pseudonocardiaceae > Amycolatopsis > Amycolatopsis sp. NPDC003861. The sequence continues at coordinate 5,454 of NZ_JBSGJD010000004.1, read as the reverse complement.
GCCGTCTTCGCGCGGCGCGTTGGCCGGCGAGAGGTACCGCCACAGCCGTGGCCGCTGCGGCACTTCCACGCTGACGTACTGGCCCGGGTGGTACGGCACCGGCTGGTCGGGGACCAGCCGCACCAGGGCGAGGTCCCAGGTCAGCCGCCGGTGCTCGACCACGGTGGCCGACCAGGAGGGCGGGTTCGTGTCCGACGCGGCCGCGTCCTGCATGGCCCGCGCGGCGATGGTGAACGCCTCGGCCCAGGCCCGTTCGACCTCCGGTGTCCACGCCGGGCCGAGGTGGTTCTTCAGCGACGCCAGCAGCGCCGTCCCGACCGCTTCGTAGTGCCGCGGCACCACGCCGAACTTGCGGTGGTCGCGGCCCAGCTGGCGAAGGAACGGCGCGAGGTCGTCGGGCCGGTCGACCATCTGCACGATGTGCACCAGCGCGCGCACCAGCCTGCCGCGCTGGATCTCCATGTTGATCGGGAAGAAGTCGCGCGTGGTCGGGGCGAGGGTGAACAGCATCCCGTAGAAGAACTGCGAGATGTCCGCGATGTACGGCTCGGACCTGGCCCAGGTGTCCCGGATGAGCCGGACCATCGCGGTCACCGCCGCGGGGGCTTCCCGCGGGGCCGAGGACCTGGGGAGCGGGCTGACGGAATCGGCTGTCATGAGGGGTTGTTCACGGGTCGGGGACCGCCTCCTGGGTCCTTCGCCACTGCTGCCACCTCGTCACTCAACGTCACTCGCCTGCGGTGCGCGCACCGCCCGTCCGCAGGGTAGCCGCCGGGCGCCCTTTTGCCCGCATTGTTGCTCCGACCGGGTGTATTCCTGCGTGGGGGACCTCACCGGCCAGATGGTTGTCCGCGCAAGTGTCCGGCAATATACTTGTATGGCGCAACCAAGGAGGTGCCGAATGGGCTTCGACAACACCGACGACGACGTCCGGGTCGAGCTCATGCGGGAGCTGAAGACCGCTTCCCAGCTGCAGCACGCCTGGATCATGCAAGCCTGGCAGAGCGAGCCCGGGCTGCACCCGGCGGCCGCGATGCTGCTGTCCGACCTGGCGAAGAACGGCGAGACGAGGCCGTCCGAGCTGGCGAAACGCCGGTTCGTCGACCTCTCGGTCGTCAGCAGGCAGATCGCCCAGCTCTCCGCGGCCGGCCTGGTCGACCGCCGTCCCGCGCCCGAAGACGGCCGGGCGTCGCTGGTCAGCGTGTCCGAGAAGGGCCGGGCCGAGCTCGCCCGCTGGCGCGCCAACTACATCGAGTTCATGGAGAAGGCGCTCGGCGGCTGGGACGACGAGCGCGTCACCGACCTCACCGCGCGGCTGGCGGAGATGAACACCGATCTCCGCCGTGCCCTCGGCAGCGACGCCTGCCTGGCTGACACGAACAAGTGACACCGCGGCCGAGAGGCACACCGCAAGTGTCCTTTCGCCCTGGGGAAAGTGTCCGTTCGGTCCTGACTTAGGGGCATTCCCCAGGGTTAACGTCGGTGGGTGACGCGTGACCGGGTCGCACTGCTGTGCGCGCTGGGAATCGACAACTTCGGCTCGGGTCTGTTCCTCCCGTTGGCGCTGGTCTACGTGACGCAGGTGGTCGGCGTGCCGCTGGCCGTCGCCGGCACCGCCGTCACCCTCGGCGCCCTCGGTGGGCTCGTCGTGCCGCCGCTCGCCGGCCGGCTCGTCGACCGCGTCGGGCCGCGGGCCGTGGTGATCTGCGCCCAGCTGCTGCAAGCCGCGGGCGTCGGTGCCTACCTCGTCGCCGGCAGCGCGGGCCCGGTGGTGGTCGCGGCCGTCCTGTCGTCCGCCGGGCAGCAGTTCTTCTACAGCTCCCTGTACGTGCTCATCGCCGACGTCGCCGGCGACGGGCCCAAGGACCGGCCGTTCGCCGAGGTGGGGATGGTGCGGGCCGCGTCCTTCGGCCTGGGCGGGCTGGTCGCGGGGGCGTTGCTGACGTGGCTCGGGAACGCCGGCTACCGCATCGCGCTCGCCGCGGACGCGCTGACGTTCTTGGTGGCCGCGCTGTTCCTCGTCTTCTTCGTCCGGCTCGCGCGGCCGCACCGGCCGGTCCGGGAACGGTCGGTCCGCGTGCTGCGCGACCGGCCGTACCTCGCCCTCATCCTGTTCAGCGGGCTCTTCGGGCTCTCGCTGGACTTCTTCCTGATCGGCACGCCGGTGTTCGTGCTCGACCGGCTGCACGGCCCGGCCTGGCTGCCGGGCGCGATCCTCGCCCTGCTGACCGTGCTGACCAGCGTCGGCGGCACGGTCGCGCTGCGGCTCACCGCCCGGCTGACGCGGATCGCGGCGATGCGCGTCGGCTCGGCGTTGTTCTCCGCGTGGTGCCTGGTCAGCCTGGGTGTGCTGCTCGTGCCGGAGGGCTGGCAGGTGGTGTACCTGCTGGTGTCGACGCTCGTGTTCGCCGCCGGCGACCTGGTCTTCGGGCCGCGGTCGGGGGCGCTCGCCGAGGCCGCGGCACCTCCGGTCGCCCGCGGACGTTATCTCGCTGCGTACCAGTACGCGTTCACCGTGGCGCAGGTGATCGCGCCCGCCGTGGTGGCCTTGTTCTCGGTCGCCGACTGGTTACCCTGGGTGCTGGTGGGGGCGTGCGCCGGTCTCGCCGTGGCCGGGCTCGGCACCCTCGGCTCGCGGTTGCCGGCGAGCGCGGTGGCACCCGGACAGAGTTGAGCGGAACAGACTCAAGTTTTCGTGCGTTAGGGATAGTGACGGGTCACGGTCAGGCCTGTCACCAGGACTTTTCGTAGTACCAAACATGAGGTGAGGGATGGACGCTTTCAACCCGACCACGAAGACCCAGCAGGCGATCTCGTCCGCGGCGCAGGCGGCCACCATGGCCGGCAACCCGCACGTGTCGGCCGCCCATCTGCTGGGCGCCCTGCTGGCGCAGGGTGAGGGGCTGACCGCACCGCTGCTGACCGCGGTCGGGGCCGAACCGGAGGTGGTGCACAAGGAGCTCGAACCGCTCATCGCGGCGCTGCCGTCCGCGACCGGCGCCACCGTGTCGAGCCCGCAGTTCGACACCTACGCCGTGAAGTCGCTGACGCGCGCCCAGAAGCTCGCCACCGAGCTGGGCGACGAGTACGTCTCGACCGAGCACCTGCTCGTCGGGCTCGCGACCGAGGGCGGCCAGGTCGCCGACCTGCTCAAGCGCCACGGGGCGACGCCGGACGCGCTGCAGGAGGCGTTCGCCAAGGTCCGCGGCTCGGCCCGGATCACCAGCGCGGACCCCGAGAGCACGTTCAAGGCGCTCGAAAAATACGGCGTCGACCTCACCGAGCGCGCCCGCGCCGGCGAGCTCGACCCGGTCATCGGACGTGACACCGAGATCCGCCGCGTCGTGCAGGTGCTGTCGCGGCGCACGAAGAACAACCCGGTCCTGATCGGCGAGCCGGGCGTCGGCAAGACGGCCATCGTCGAAGGGCTGGCCCAGCGCATCGTCGCCGGGGACGTGCCGGAGTCGCTGCGCGGCAAGCGCGTCGTCGCCCTCGACCTCGGGTCGATGGTGGCCGGCGCGAAGTACCGCGGCGAGTTCGAGGAGCGGCTGAAGGCCGTGCTCAAGGAGATCACCGACTCCGCGGGCGAGGTCATCACCTTCATCGACGAGCTGCACACGATCGTCGGCGCCGGCGCGACCGGCGAGGGCGGCGCGATGGACGCGGGCAACATGATCAAGCCGATGCTCGCCCGCGGCGAGCTGCGGATGGTCGGCGCGACCACGCTCGACGAGTACCGCCAGCACATCGAGAAGGACGCCGCCCTGGAGCGGCGCTTCCAGCAGGTGCTCGTCGGCGAGCCGTCGCCGGAGGACACCATCGCGATCCTGCGCGGGCTGAAGGAGCGGTACGAGGTGCACCACGGTGTCCGGATCACGGACGCCGCGCTGGTCGCCGCCGCGACGCTGTCCGACCGCTACATCACCGCGCGCTTCCTGCCGGACAAGGCGATCGACCTGGTCGACGAGGCCGCGTCGAAGCTCCGCATGGAGATCGACTCGCGGCCGGTGGAGATCGACGAGGTCGAGCGGGCGGTCCGCCGGCTCGAGATCGAGGAGATGGCGCTCGCGAAGGAGAGCGACGCGGCCTCGAAGGAGCGGCTCAACGCCCTGCGCGCGGAGCTGGCGGAGAAGCGCGAGACGCTGACGGCGCTGACCGCCCGCTGGCAGAACGAGAAGGGCTCGATCGAGAAGGTGCGCGAGCTCAAGGAGCAGCTCGAGCAGCTGCGCGGCGAGTCCGAGCGCGCCGAGCGCGACGGCGACCTCGGCAAGGCCGCCGAGCTGCGCTACGGCCGGATCCCCGCGCTGGAGAAGGAGTTCGAAGCGGCCACCGCGGCGAGCGAGGCCAGCCAGCAGAACGTGATGCTCAAGGAAGAGGTCGGCGCGGACGACGTCGCCGATGTCGTGAGCGCGTGGACCGGCATCCCGGCCGGACGGCTGCTGGAAGGCGAGACGGGCAAGCTGCTCCGGATGGAGGAGGAGCTGACCCGGCGCGTCATCGGGCAGGCCGAGGCCGTGCAGGTCGTCGCGGACGCCGTCCGCCGCGCCCGGGCCGGCGTCGCCGACCCCGACCGGCCGACCGGTTCGTTCCTCTTCCTCGGCCCGACCGGCGTCGGCAAGACCGAGCTGGCCAAGGCCCTGGCCGAGTTCCTGTTCGACGACGAGCGCGCGATGCAGCGCATCGACATGAGCGAGTACGCCGAGAAGCACTCGGTGGCGCGCCTGGTCGGTGCCCCGCCCGGGTACGTCGGCTACGACCAGGGCGGCCAGCTGACCGAGGCCGTCCGGCGGCGCCCGTACTCGGTGGTGCTGCTCGACGAGGTGGAGAAGGCCCACCCGGACGTCTTCGACGTGCTGCTGCAGGTCCTCGACGACGGGCGGCTGACCGACGGCCAGGGCCGGACGGTGGACTTCCGCAACACCATCCTGATCCTGACGTCGAACCTCGGCTCGCAGGCCATCGCCGACCCGTCGCTCGACGAGCGGCAGCGGCGGGACGCGGTGCTCGACGTGGTGCAGCGGCAGTTCAAGCCGGAGTTCCTCAACCGGCTCGACGACATCGTCGTGTTCCACTCGCTCGGCACCGAGCAGCTGACCTCCATTGTGGACATCCAGGTCGCCCGGCTTGCCAAGCGGCTGGCCCAGCGGCGGCTGAACCTGGAGGTCACCGACGGCGCCCGCGAGTGGCTCGCCCTCAACGGCTTCGACCCGATCTACGGCGCCCGCCCGCTGCGGCGGCTGGTCCAGTCGGCGATCGGCGACAAGCTGGCGAAGGAACTGCTCTCCGGCGAGATCCGGGACGGCGACACCGTGCGCGTCGACGGCCCGGACCTGGAGACCGGCGACTCGCTGACCGTCACCCGCGTCTGACCGGTCGTGGGGGGGGTGGGGGGGGTTTTTGGGGGGGTACACACAACACCCTTGGGGGGGGGGGCAAAGGTCGGTTTGGTTGTTT